>JAQFVJ010000360.1 GCA_029439525.1 Caballeronia sp. BR6202001591004 | reverse complement strand
ATTTTGGTCACCCTCTCGCAGTTGCGCTTCGCATCATCGCTCTGTTCAACTCATGGTAGAACTTGCACCTACGCACCTACAAGATTGCGTCCATGCTGGGCGCACAAGAAAAAGCCCGCGTTCCGTTGGAAACGCGGGCAAAAACCGTCGCCCTACGAGGATAAGCGACGGGGCCACCGGGATTCGCGATAACGCGAACCATTATCTGTTTGTCCTGCGTGACGTACCCTCGACTGCCCGCTTGGGCGCTCGGCCGTGACAGGTTCAGGTTCACGTCATTGACGCAAATGTACTGTCCGACCGATCGTTTCCTATAATCTTTTGCGCATATTTCTCATTATAAATAATTTTATGCCAAGTATCTCTCATGAGATCATCGATCATGCGAATCACGCAACATGTGAACGACTTCTCATACGATGCGAGGAGCGCAAAAAAGCCGCCCCGATAAGGGGACGGCTTGTATGGAATGTGAACTCCCGAAGGACTTTCGCTGCGGATCAGCTGATCTGGTCCGCGAGCAGCGCCATGATCTGACGTGCTTGCGGAGACTGATCCAGTTGGCCCTTGTCGTCGACGATGGCGACCCGCGTCTGCGCTTCCGTGACCGCGCGCACATTGATCTGGTACTGCTTCGCCTTCATTTCCTTACGGCCGTGGAACACCTGGCTCCAGAAGCCCTGCTCCGCCGATGACTTGTCGTTCGGATCCACATAGCGCACGTAATAAATGCCCTTGTTACGGTCGCGATCGTCCACCGTGAAGTTGGCGCGATCCAGCGCGATGCCCACGCGCAGCCACGCGCGGTCATACGCGTCGGGCAGCGTCAGTTGCGTGCTATCGGCTTCGGGGACGCGCTCGTTGCTGACCGGGCCACGGCCTGCGGCGGTGGCATTCTGCGCGGTGATCGCAGCGGCCTTCGCGTCGCGGCCCGTCGCAGGCTGCGCGCCAGCGACGGCGGCGCCGCTTGCCGGAGTAGCCGGAACCGCACCGATCGGCGTGGCGCTGGTCGCGGAACCGGAATCGGCCATCGCCAGCGCCGACATCAGTCGGCGCAGATATTCGTTCTCGAGCGCCGGATCGTTCGGGCGCGCCTGCCACTGGCTCGTGTCGTTGTTGACACCAGTCAGCGCTTCGCGCATGCCCTTCTGGCTGATGAACACGTAGGTGCCGCCGTTCGGCGCGCTTTCGAGACGCGTGCGGTACTTGTTGCGCTCGGCGGTCACATATGAGTTGCCGGTGGCCTTGGCGAGCGTGTCGCGGATCAAGCCGTCGGAAATCTGCGGGTGCGTTTCGTTCCAGTCGGTTTCCATCACGCCCTTGTCGCGCGAATCGACGACGAACAGGAAGCCCTGCTCCTGCCAGAAACGGCGAATCTGCGGCCACACCTGATCCGGCGTCTTGCCGTCGACGACGGGCCAGCGTTCCGCGCCATCGCGCTGGATATGCATGCCCTGCACGGGCGGCACGACGGTCGGCAATGCCGGCCCCTGCTGCACTTGCTGAAGGCCCGAGTACGTCGCCTGGCCGCTTTGCGGCGCGAGCGAGCGCTGGTCCGACGCTTCATCGAGGAAATTGGGCGGAACCGCCAGCGACGCCTCTTTCGCGCGCCCGTCGCTCTTGTAGTTGATCTGGGTCGGCGAGGACGTACCACAGCCAGCCACGATTCCGGCTACCGCCAACAGCGCGGCCACCTGCTTGGTCACACGAAAATCTGTCATTTGGAGAAGTCCTTCCGCTACGCCACGGCGGTTCATCCGTGGATCGACCCGGCATTTTACCGGTCCCGCTCGAGCGATGGCAAAAACACGCTGCGAAGCGCCTGCACGACGCCTTTCCCGCGTGCCCGACTAGATGCCTTCGAGGATCAGTTAATTCGCATCCGCTGCCTCACCGACTGACAAAACGCCTTCACAAAAAGTTCGGATTGTCCCGCCCACTATCTCATTAAAGACTCGCCCGGCGAAATTGACAATTTATGACAAACACGAAAAGCGTTAATTTGCGCTTTCGATTTTCGCAACGTCTTGTTTTGTCGGCTCTTTTCTTTTTCGATCGAACTTCCGGCCATCATCGCGTCCCGCTCTTCCCGGGTAGTGCGCCGCTCGGACTTCATCCTAAAATTCGCATCTCGTAAATAAGAGAAGTCTCAAAATTATCCGAGGACTGCGATGACTACGCTAAGAATTCCTAATCACATGAGAGCCATGATCGGAATCGCGATGACGGGCGCGTTGTTGGGAAGCGCGCCCTGTCACGCACAACTCGGTACGAAAGTCGACGACGCGGATGCCGCCGATGGCGCCGTCATGCACATCAGACGCAGGGCCGCCTGATCAACTACCGGGAAAGCACGGACGCCTACTGCATCGTCGTGCGCCAGTACGTTGACGGCGCGGGGACGGTCTATGCCGTGACCTGGCACGGTCCCGCGATGCCCAATGTCCAGTCGCTGCCCGGCGCGTATACTTCGGGCGCTTCATCAACAGCGCGAGCGCGAGCGTCGGATTGGCCGGCCTACATGCGGCGCGCGTCGCCGACGGCGATCTCTTCGTCGAGAACAACGTC
>JAQFVJ010000359.1 GCA_029439525.1 Caballeronia sp. BR6202001591004 | reverse complement strand
CTCGTGCTAATGGTCGGCCGCGCGCTCGGCGATTCGCTGTTCATGCAGGTGAAGGAAGGCATCGTGCCGGCGGCCGCCGCGCTGTTCGTGCCGCCGCGCGACGAGCCGTATCGGTATCAGGGGCGGCGCGTGGTGCACGGCCAGCGCCTGATGCAAAGCTCATCCGATGCGCTGCTCGGCTGGACTACCATCTCCGGACGCGATTTCTACGTGCGCCAGATGAGCAGATTCGCGGCTCGATTCCGGTCGACTGGCTGCACGGCGCGTACGTCTGGGGCTCAGCCTGCTGCTCGCCCGCTCAGAGCTGAACGCAGCGCTTTTCGGACACAGCACACGCATCCGGCACGAATTGGCTATCATGGTTGGTACCGGCGCGAGAAACAATTGCCGGATCGCGCATTGCGCACAATCAAATGGCATAGCCCTTGCTGCCCGCTTGCTGCTTTATCTTGACAAACAATTTTTCCCGGACTTTAACTTGAGGAAGCCGTGCATGAGCAGGATTGACGAATTCAAGGCCTTCGCCCTCAAGGGTAACGTGATGGATCTGGCGGTCGGTGTGATCATCGGCGGCGCGTTTTCGACGATTGTCAACTCCGTCGTGAAAGATCTGATCATGCCGATTGTCGGGCTCGCGACCGGCGGCCTCGACTTTTCCAATCTCTTCATTCGCTTAGGGCAGATACCGCCCAGTTTCAAAGGCAATCCCAAGTCGTACAAGGATTTACAGACCATGGGCGTCGCCATGCTCGGCTACGGCTCTCGTTCATCACGGTGGTGATTAACTTCATCATCCTCGCGTTCATCATCTTTCTGATGGTCAAGTTCATCAACAATCTGCGCAAGCCGGAGGCCGCTCCCGCACCCGCCGCACCGCCGGAAGACGTGCTGCTTCTGCGCGAAATCCGCGATGAACTGAAGAAGTTGCCACGCGTCTGCCGTCTAGCAGAGTCCACTGTCTGCTCTCAGGCTTTCTCGAGGACGAGCCTGCACGCACGTGCGGGTTTGGTTTGCCCTGATTCACAGCATTTTTTCGTGCGACCGGCCGCTTTTTTATTCAGGTAGGCTGTTCGCGTAGGGTTCAGCAAGACTATTATTGAAATAGAAGCTCAGAGGGGATGCCAAGCGGGCCGCCTGATGGTCATCGGCACGATTCGTGCGCACAGGAATGTGCACCGGGATTTGCCGGTCGTACGTTCGGAGGTTGCGAATCACCGTGACCTGACCACATCGATGCACTATAAAATCGACGTGCGGCACGCAAGACGGGAGTGGCCGCATGAGGACGCTGCGTTTTTTGCAATTCTTTTTCCGGCGAGTTTTTATGTCTTTCCTGAAAAAGCGTAAACGCGTGAAGGCCGATGGCGATGAATCTTTTCTCGCCGTGCTGCGGCATTTCAAGCCGTTCGGTCAACTGGATACCAAAATTGCACGTGCGCGTGCGCAGGACGAACCGGTCCTTTACGCGCACGTTCTGCCGGGACTCGATGTCCTGCTGTGCAGCGTGCGCGGTGCGCAGCCGCCGTATCCGGCGATCGACGAGCTGCACCGCCGCTGTGTCGAGTCCATCACCAACGCGCTTGAGCAGCCGCTCGACGGACTGGAGAACGGCGGTTATTGGTACGAGGCGAACGGCTTCGGTTTCCTTGTGTTCGCCAGCCGTGCCCGTACGCAGATTTCGAGCGAATTCGGCGCAACCGTTTCCGCGCGCCGTCAGGATGCAGGCGACGCTGCCTCGCGCCCGCTGCGCTGATCTTTCCGGTTTCTTTTCCTGCCGTACCCGTCGCCGACTCTCGCGTTTCGCGCGAGAGTCGGCGTGCGTCCGTGCATCGCGCACACGCTACGCAATCTCTCGGTTCATCGCTTCGGTTTCCTGTGCATCCTGTCCTTTAATGTGGAAAGCGCGGATGTGCGCGTTTCACTTGGCACACGCCTGCGCTTTGCTTGCTGTGTCGGCAATACGCGCATCGCACGATGCACCTGAGCAACCGGACATTCGCGAACGTCATACAAGGAGAACACCATGTCGGAACACGTCTACAAGCAGATCGAACTCATCGGCTCGTCGCCGAAGTCGAGCGACGAGCCATTCGCGTCGCGCTGGAGAAAGCCGCGAAGACGCTGCGCAACATGCACTGATTCGAAGTGACGGAAACGCGCGGGCACATCGAGGACGGCAAGGTGTTGCACTGGCAGGTGACCATCAAGGCGGGACTGCGCATCGAAGACTGATATGTCCGTCGCGCAATAAAAAACGCGCCTTGTGGCCAGCACTAGGCGCGTTTTTACGTGAGACGCGTGCTTACTTCGGCAGCGAGCCGTCCACGCCTTCCACGTACTAGTTGATGCGCTCTGAAGTTCCGGATCGATCAGCGTCTTGCCGGCCGGCACCTTCTCCGAGCCCGACTGATCCTTGATCGGACCCGTGAACACGTCCCACTTGCCGCCGTGCAGTTCGTCCCGCTTCGCGGCGACGGCCTTCATCGCGTTGGCGGGAATCGCGCCGGTGTTCAGGTCTTCCAGATCGA
>JAQFVJ010000358.1 GCA_029439525.1 Caballeronia sp. BR6202001591004 | reverse complement strand
CGCGCGCGAGGCCGTGCGTGAGGCCTTCGATGCCCGCCTTCGCCGCCATATAGATGGTGAGATCGGCGATGGCGAGATGCCACGAGATCGACCCCATGTTGATGATGGCGCCTTTCTTTTGCGTGCGCATGCGCTTTGCCGCGGCTTGTGCGCAAAAGAACTGATGCCGCAAATTCACGGCCATGCGTTCGTCCCAATACGCGGCGCTCGCCTTGTCCCATTGATGACGATCGTCATTTGCTGCGTTGTTCACGAGCACATCGATACCGCCCGCTGCATTCGCGATATCGTCGAACGTGCTTTCGATCTGCGCGACATCGCGCAAGTCGCAACGATAGAACCTTGGCGCGTGCTTCTCGTTCGCAAGCGTTGCTTCGAGTTGCTGCGCATCGGTCTCGTTGACATCGATGAAAAAAACATGCGCGTCCTGCTTCACGAATGCTTCGACAATCGCCGCGCCGATGCCGCTGCCGCCACCCGTCACGATCACGCGTTTGTCGACGAGGCTCGGATAGATTGCATAGCTCATGGGTTGTTTCTCCTGTTCAATGCGAATGACGCGGATTGCCGCGCGTTTCGATCACCTTCACATAAGCGTCGCTGGTTCGAGACATCCGCCCGTCGACAACTGCCCGACCGTCTGCCGATACAACTCCTGCCATGGCGTTTGCGACGCAGGCGCATCGAACGCGGATTGCTTGCGGCGTGCTTCGAGTTTGGCTTCGTCGATCAGCACATTCACCGCGCGCGCGTTGAGATCGACGCGAATCCTGTCGTTGGTGCGCAGCAGCGCCAGTCCGCCGCCGACCGCCGCTTCCGGCGACATGTTTGAGAATCGACGGGACTCGCGGATGTGCCACTTTGCCGGCCATCGCCCATGCACGGCAGCGAATCGATGCCCTGTTTGATGAGTTCCGCAGGCGGCGCCATGTTCACCATTTCCGGGCTGCCCGGATAACCCACGGTGCCGCAGCCGTGAATCACGAGAATGCAATGCTCGTCGATCTCGAGCGAAGGATCGTTGATGCGATCGTGATAGTCCTCGGGACCATCGAAGACGATCGCGCGCGCTTTCGAACACGTTCTCCTTGCCCGGCTCGCTCAGATACGTCTTTCTGAATGCATCGCCGACGACCGACATCTTTATGGTCGCGCTATCGAAGAAGTTGCCCGACAGGACCATGAAGCCAGCGCCGTGCTTCATCGGATCGCTTGTGGTGCGGATCACGTCGTTGTCTGCAGCGGGCGCTTCGTCCGCGATCTCGCCGATAAGGCGACCCGACACCGTGAGGCAACCACGACGTAGCAGCTTCGCTTCATCGAGCTGACGCATGACGCCGGCACACCGCCCGAGCGATGAAAACTCACGCTCAGATACTCGCCCGCCGGCATGCAGTTCTCGATGAGCGGCACATGCTCGCCGTATTGCTGCCAGTCGAGGCTCAATTCGATTCCCATATGGCGCACGATCGCGATCAGATGCGGCGAGCAATTGGTCGATGCGCCGAGCGCGGAGGCGACGATCGCATTGATGAACGCGCCGCGCGTAAGAACCTTCGATGGCTTCAGATCCTCGCGCACCATATCGACGATGCGTTTGCCCGTTGCATACGCCATCTGCCCGCGTTCGCGATACGCGTCGGGAATGCTTGCGCAAGTCGGCAACGACATGCCGAGTGCTTCGGCGAGGTTGTTCATCGACAGTGCGGTGCCCATCGTGTTGCAGTGTCCGATCGATGGCGACGAGGCGGTCGTCAGCGTCATGAAGCCTTCATAATTAATTTCGCCCGCCGCGAGTAGATTGCGCGCGTACCAGATGACCGTGCCGGACCCGACGCGCTTGCCCTGATACCAGCCGTCGAGCATCGGACCGCCCGACAACACGATGGTCCGCATATCGACCGTGGCCGCGGCCATCAGACAGACGGGCGTGGTCTTGTCGTAACCTGTCGTCAGCACGACGCCATCGGGCGGAAAACCGCTCAGGATTTCGACGAGACCGAGATAGGCAAGGTTGCGATCAAGCGCGGCGGTCGGCGGAAAGCTTTGCTCTGCGAGCGGATGCACGGGGAATTCCATCGGGATGCCGCCGGCATCCCGAATACCGGCTAGTGCGCGCGGCGAGTTCGATGTGGTGACGATTGCACGGCGCGAGATCGCTACCCGTCTGCGCAATGCCGATGATCGGACGGCCCGACTGTAGCTCCTCACGCGTGAGGCCGTAGTTCATGAAACGTTCGACGTAGAACGCCGTCATGTCGGCGTGCGAGGGATCGTCGAACCACTCCTGACTGCGCAGGCGGCGCTGTGTGGAGTGGGGCATGGTGTTTGTCTCCGTTCGCTTCTGTGGCGCGTTACAGGTTTACGTTACCGGTAATATACACTACATGCTAGCACGTAATGTAGACCGGGCTAGGCGCTCTCGCGTGGCACGAGCTGATAGGCGACACCGAGACGCTTTCCCGTTGGTGTCGTGATGCCTTTTTCGCGTGTTTCAAGTGCCGCAAGCAAGGTCTCGCCCGTGCGCAAGCCGATACCGTAGGCATCGATGGAAACAGTGGTGATGGTCGGCGTACAGCACGCGACAACTTCGAAATTGCCGAAACCCGCGATTGTGATGTCCGACGGCACCGACAGTCCGCGCCGATGACTTTCCATTACCGCGCCGAACGCGGACATGTCGCTTACGCACATCACGGCCTGCGTATCAGGCCATGCTTCGAGCAGCGCGGCCATGGCGGGGCCGCCGTGACTTATCGTGATCGGCGATTCGCCGAAACGAATGACGACGCACTTATCGTCGAGTCCCAGCGCCTTCATTGGCGCGCGAAAACCCTTCAGGCGATCGAGACCGCGACGATCCAGCTCGCTCGCGCCACCGATAAACCGATGGGCTGATGGCCCTTTTCCGCGAGATAGCGGACCATCTCGCGCGCGGCGCTCACGTTCGAAAAACCGACTGCGGAATCGATCGGATCGGCGGGCGCATCCCACATCTCGACGACGGGTACGCCAGAGCGACGTAACAACATGCGTGTCGCTTCGGTATGGACGCGCACCGAAGCGCGATGCAGCGCGGCTGATGGCGCAACATCGAGCAAACGAGGCGTTCCTCGCGATCGATGTGATAGTCGGTATCGCCGATCAGCCAACTGCAAACCATGCGGCTGGAGCGATGCGGACAGCCCACACACGGTGTCGGAGAAATTCGAGCTGGCAAGCGAAGGCACGAGCACGGCGACGAATTCCGAGCGCCCCGACGACAGCGCGCCCGCGGCCGCATCCGCCACATAGCCGAGTTCGTCGATGGCCTTTTGTACGCGCGCGCGTAGCTAGCGCGACGCTATGACCCGCTAGCACGCGCGATACCGTCATCTTCGATACGCCCGCCAGCCGCGTGACATCGGACATGCGCGGCGGCCCTGCGGTCACAGCCTGCACGCTGCGGACGTTCGCGGGCATGCGTCAGTCCACGCGCGCCCAGCCGTCGGGACGCTGCTCCAGCGTGATGTGCAGTTTGGTGTCGCCGGCTTTGCGATCGGATGCGGTCACGTCGGGGAAAGCGCGCTTGAGATGTCGCGATCATCGACCCACGGCGCGACATTCTCCAGCTTGTAGGTATAGGTGACGTCCGAGCGATGCGCGGTCCGGATCCGGCTCGGTCCATCCGATGACCTTATCGAACTTCACGTGCGCAGCACAGCATCGACACACGGGCATCGCCGGTGGCGTTGGGATCGCTTGCCGGGCGCGACGTTTCCACCGCGTACTTTTGCCCTTTGTCCGTCAGGTTGTAGGCGACGCCGTTCTGCTTGGGCATTGGCGTTGGCAGGCGTCGG
>JAQFVJ010000357.1 GCA_029439525.1 Caballeronia sp. BR6202001591004 | reverse complement strand
TAGTCCGCGCTTGTCGCGCGTTCGAACCACGAACCGCCCGACGATGTCTGCGCCGGCGCAGACGACGCGGCCGTGCCGGCCGATTGCAGCGCGCCACCCAGGCGATACGTCTTTTCCATCGGCGGATAGCAGATGCCTTGATCCGCGCATCCCTGTGACGTCACGGCAAGTTCGAACGGGCCGTTCGCCTTCGTCACCGAAATCCGGATGAGCAGTTCGCCGCGATAGGTCTCCACGTCCTTGTTGAACGTCTGATCGAAATGTACCTTGCCCGCCGGCAACTGCGCGGCGCCGATGGTCGCATCGCCGCTCTTCACTTCGAACGAGAAGCGCTCGCGGTACATGTAGTAGCCGTCCGCGATCTTGTACCGGACATCGACCTCGCCGGGCTGTTCCGATGCGCTAAATTTGAACGCGACCGAGGGATCGAGGAAGTCATCGGCCGCGCGCGCTATGCCCGTGACGAGCGATATCGCGGCCAGAAACATGATCGCGACGAAGAATCGCCGCGAGAGAAGACGAGAAAACTCAAACATGAAGAGGACGCTGCGTTTCTGCGTTGACCCACTGACCGTAGCCCGGCGAGGCGTGCGCCTGCCAGACGAGGATTTCGGGCGTTTCATAGGGATGGTGAGCGGCAATCAAGCGCTGTAATTCCTCGGCGCGCGCGCTGCTCGTTTTGAACAGCAATTGCACTTCCTGTGCGCTTTCGAGCGTGCCGTTCCAGTGATATTGTGATTTGACCGCGCCAAGGTTCGTCAGGCACGCCGCAACGCGCGCTTCGAGCGCCGCCTTCGCGAGCGCGCTGGCCACATCCTCGTCGGGCACCGTGGTCAGCATCAGCATGACGGGAATGTTCACTCGAAACTCCAGGAAGGGCGCGGCTTACCCGCGTATCGTAGCATCGTGGCCTAACTAACATACAACTTTACGCTTCGACGCGTCGCAAAGCCGCACCCGAAAAGGCCAAGCTCAGCCTGGCCTTTTCACTAACACCACACTACCGAATTTATTCCGCTTCCTGGACTTCTTCGGTCTCTTCAACTTCCGGGCGATCCATCAGTTGAACGAGTGCCATCGGCGCGTTGTCGCCGACGCGAAAACCGAACTTCAGGATGCTGAGGTAGCCGCCCAGACAGTTCGCGTAGCGCGGACCAAGCACGTCGAACAGCCTCGTGACGGAATCACGATCGCGCAGGCGATTGAACACCAGACGACGGTTTGCCAGCGACGGCTTCTTGCCCAGCGTGATGAGGGGCTCGACGACCTTACGCAATTCCTTGGCCTTCGGCAGCGTCGTCTTGATAACTTCGTGCTCGATGAGCGAATTCGACATATTGCGGAGCATTGCCAGACGATGGCTGCTCGTGCGGTTCAGTTTCCGCAGACCATGCTTGTGACGCATTTCAGTTCCTTTTACGAGTTTAGAGCCAGCTCTTCTTATTGCGCCCTATTTTGGGTGCACGGGCCAGTCGGAGAAAAAACAAGACGCGGATTTAAAGGAAAATCCGCGTCTTTGCCAGTAACGCTCGAGGCTTCGGTATTACTTGTCCAAACCGGCCGGCGGCCAGTTTTCGAGCTTCATACCGAGCGTCAAACCACGCGAAGCCAAAACTTCCTTGATCTCGTTCAACGACTTACGGCCGAGGTTCGGCGTCTTCAGCAGTTCGTTTTCCGTGCGCTGGATCAGATCGCCGATGTAATAGATGTTCTCGGCCTTCAGGCAGTTCGCGGAGCGAACCGTGAGTTCGAGATCATCGACCGGACGCAGTAGGATCGGATCGATCTGCGGCGCGCGCGACGGCGCTTCCGCTGCCGCTTCGGTGCTTTCCAGTGCCGCGAACACCGACAGCTGATCGATCAGAATACGAGCCGACTGGCGGATCGCTTCTTCCGGCGAGATCATGCCGTTGGTTTCAATGTTCATCACGAGCTTGTCGAGGTCGGTACGCTGTTCGACACGCGCGCTTTCCACGGCGTAGCTCACGCGGCGAACCGGCGAGAACGACGCGTCGAGCACGATACGACCGATGATCTTGGCCGATTCTTCGCCATAACGACGAACGTTGCCCGGCACATAGCCACGGCCCTTTTCGACCTTGATCTGAACGTCGAGCTTGCCGCCCTTCGACAGGTGAGCGATTATGCGACCCGGGTTGATGATCTCGCAGCCATGCGCGAGTTCAATATCGCCGGCCGTCACGACACCTTCACCTTCCTTGCGCAGCGTCACCGTGACTTCGTCATGGTTATGCAGCTTGAAGACGACGCCCTTCAGGTTCAACATCAGGTTGACCACATCCTCTTGCACACCATCGAGCGTCGAGTATTCGTGCACGACGCCTGCGATCGTCACTTCGGTCGGCGCGTAGCCGATCATCGACGACAGCAGCACGCGCCGAAGCGCGTTACCCAAGGTGTGGCCATAGCCGCGTTCGAACGGCTCCATAACCACCCTCGCATGGCTTTCGCCAAGCGATTCAACTGCAATGATCTTGGGCTTCAACAAACTGGTTTGCATAGGTTTTCCTTTTCAATACCCTCGGCTGGTTACACCGATAAGGCTGACCGGTAACAACCTGAAAATAAACAGCCGAGGTGACCCGTTGCCACGGGCATCGAGTTCCCCGGCTGCTAATCCGATTACCGAGCGATTAACGCGAATACAATTCGACGATCAGACTTTCGTTGATGTCGCCAGCGATGTCGCTGCGCTCCGGCATGGACTTGAACGTTCCTTCAAACTTCTTCGTGTCGACCGACACCCAGCTCGGCATACCGCCTTGCTCGGCCAGCGACAGCGCTTCGACGGTACGCGCTTGCTTGCGCGACTGCTCGCGCACAGAAACGACGTCGCCCGACTTAACTTGCATCGACG
>JAQFVJ010000356.1 GCA_029439525.1 Caballeronia sp. BR6202001591004 | reverse complement strand
GGGGCTGTATTCGCTCGGCCACGGCGGCAATGATGCGCAGAAGACCATCGGCATCATTTGGATGCTGCTGATCGCGACCGGCTACGCATCCGCCGCCGCCGATGCGCCGGTGTGGGTAATCGGCCTCTGCTATCTGTCGATGGGACTGGGAACGCTGTTCGGCAGCTGGGGCATCGTGCGCACGATGGGGCAGAAGATCACCAAGCTCAAGCCGGTCGGTGGATTTTGCGCGGAAACGGGTGGGGCGATCACACTGTTCGTCGCGTCGTTCCTGGGCATTCCGGTGTCGACCACGCATACGATCACCGGCGCGATCGTCGGCGTCGGCGCGACGCGGAAGTTCAGTGCGGTGCGCTGGGGCGCCGCGGGCAACATCGTGTGGGCGTGGATTCTGACGATTCCCGCCTCCGCGGTGCTCGCCGCGGCCGGCTGGTGGGTTGGTCACCGCTTCCTGTAATATCTGTCAAGCTCGGCGGACTCGTCATGCGCGAGCCCGCGACGCATCAGATGATCGGCGACGACACTCCGTCCATCGGGATGATCGCGCCCGACATGTAACTCGCGCGGCGGCTCGCCAGAAACAGCGCGACGTCCGCGATCTTTTCCGGTTTCGCGTACGACCCATTGGTACTTTGGCTTCACTGCTGGCGAGCGCTTCGTCGCGCGTGACGCCCTGACGCTGCGCCTCGAGTGCGAGCGCTTTTTCCACGCGCCCGGGTGAGCGTCGATCCCGGATTGATCGCGTTGATGCGGATGCCGAGCTTCGCGTAGTAATGCGCGAGACCGACTATTGAGCATCAGCGCCACATTGGCCGCGCCGCCCGCGATATGGATGTCCGACGCGATCTTCCCGCCCATTCCGACGATATTCACGATCGCGCTCGGTTCGGTGTTCGGCTCCTTGCGCAGCCGTTCGGCCATGCGCTTGAGCACGACCTATTGCGGATAGACGTAGGCGAAATACTCCGTGTCCATCGCGGCCTTGAAGGCGGCGGCCATCCAGCGAGTCGGGATCGTAGCGGCGCGCGGCGCCCGCGCTGTTGATCAGAATGTCGATGGGACCGAGCGCGGCGCTGGCTTCCTCGACGACGTCCTCGGCGCTGTGCGCTTCGCAGATCGGCGCGGGCAAGATGAACGTGATGGCCCGCGCTCGCCAGTTGTTCGCCAGTTGTTCGCGCGCGGGAGAGATTCGCGGGATCGCGCGAGACGATCGCGACTTTTGCGCCTTCGCTCGCGAACGCTTTCGCGCATGCGAAACCGATGCCCTTGCTGCCACCCGTGATTAGGGACGACCTTGCCTGCCAGACCGAGGTCCATGGTGATTCGCTCCTTGACTTCTGCGTGCCGCGTGTTGGAGGGAGATCGAACACGATAGCAGAGAGGCGCGGAGCGTGTTTCTGTGGATCGGTGAATCAGTTGCTGCCTTTGGCGAAACGGGCGATGGGGTCGTCGTTCGACGACGCGGCAGGAGGGGGCGCGGCGAGCGATCTCGTCGATGCGCGCATGACGCGAACGGAATCATCGCTGCCGTCAGCGCTGGCCTGAGCGGCGCGGGCCTGCTGGCGTGCGCCGCGTGATGTGGGCCGGCGGTGGTTCGAAGGCGTCGGCGGCTGCCTGGATAGGATCGGGCTATACGTTTATCGTCGCTATCGTGGGAGCGGTCGCGCCGGCGGCCCGTGCCTGCCGTTGCGTGGCGGTCAGCGAAGAGGGCGGCGGCTCGAAGGCATCGGCATTTTGCGGCGCGACGGCTTGAGACTGACGCTGGGCTGCGGTCATCGTCGCGGGCGGCGGCTCGAACGCGTCCGCGCTGGGCGTCGGCACCACGCTTGGAGCCGGCGCAGGTGAAATATACGTCGGCGCATCGAATGGCGTCGGCGCCGGCGGCGCGACACGGCGAATGCCGTCGAAATGCTTCGTCCAATATGGATTCTTAAGGTAATCGAGCCGCATCGTGCCGCCCGTCGACGGCGCGTTCACGAATCGCAGCTTGCGCCGACATAAATCCCGACGTGCGAATGCGG
>JAQFVJ010000355.1 GCA_029439525.1 Caballeronia sp. BR6202001591004 | reverse complement strand
ATGTCCCTTTCGTCGTCGAAACAATGAGCAGGTTAAGAGCCTTCATCGCGGGTTAACAGCCCTTTCTTCATTTTGTTAAGGGTTCTAAGCCGTTCGACATGTTCACGCCATCGGATCAACTCAGTCGGCGCGAATTGGTCGCAGCGCTGACCGACCTTGTCTGGTCGCCAGGCCGCCTTTAGGAGGCCGCGCGATGAACTCTCCTCGACGACTTGAAAGAACCACTCAGAATCGCGTCATCAAGCTTCTGACACGCGCGAAACGACGGCGGGCTCGGTTTGTCAATCTTGGCGACTGGAGCGCGCGCGAGGGCAACCAACCGCTGCGTCGAAATAGATTACCTGCGCAGCAATCTCAAGGATCGCGGTTACTCAAAGGCGCATATCGATCAAGCGCTGCAGAAATTACGCGCGGCGATTGATACAACCGGCATCACGTTGTATCAGGCGAACCTGCGCACCTATCAGTTGCTGCGTATGGAGTACGGGTGCAAGTACGTGCTGGCATCTCGCATGAAACCGTTCATCTCATCGACTGGGACAATCCCGACTTCGGCGTGGCCGAAGAAGTGACATTTGAAAGGCGGACAGGAGCGTCGCCCTGACATCGTGCTGTACATCAACGGTATCGCCGTCGTGGTACTTGAGTTGAAACACGGCTCAGTCGAAGTCACCAACGCCATCCGCCAGTTGCGCAACAACCAGGAATCACAGTTCAATCAAGATTTCTTCAGTATCATGCAGCTGGTGCTCGCGGGCAATGACTCGCAAGGCTTGTTCTATAGCACTGCCACCACGCCCGAGAACTTCTTTGTCGAATAGAAACATCACCGTTTTGGCGAGATTGCAGCGGGATTTTTGCTTGATGAGCCGCTCGCTCAACTCTGCGAGCAGACGCGACTACTCGACTTCATTTACAACTTCGTCGTATTCGACGACGGTCAGAAGAAGATGCCGCGTCTTCACCAATATGAAGGCATCAAAGCCGCGCAAGCTCGCATCAGGAAGCGTGAAGGCGGTGTTATCTGGCATACACAGGGGAGCGGCAAGAGCATTTACGATGCGTGCCATTACTACAGGCTTTTCAAAGAGACCAACTTCGGCAGCTACTGAGGCCTCATGACATCGTTCGAACCCCATGCAACGAACATCACAAGTGAACCTCCCGACAGTGATGCTCGCTATAAGCACGACACCTACAAGCAGTTTGTGCTGGCAGCTGGTCAAAGCACGAAACAATATGAGGAGGAAATCAAGCGGCGCTTTATTAAGGAGCCTGCGAGCACGAAACTGCTGATCGTCGTCAGCAAATTCCTGACTGGTTTTGATGCGCCGACTTGCACTTATATCTATCTTGACAACAAGCTTCAGGATCACGATCTGTTTTAGGCTATTTGTCGTGCGAACCGGTTCGACGGCGAAGACAAACCATAAGGCCATATCGTCGACTACAAAGAGCTTTTTCAAAAGGTGCAAGATGCCATTGCCGTCTACATTTCCAACGAGTTGAACATCGACGAGGCTGATGGCTCTGATGGCAACGTCATCGTAAAAGACTGGTTGAAGGAAGGGAAAAGCCACCTCGATGTTACGCGCGAAGCGCTGCTATTTCTGTGTGAGCCGGTCGCACCGCCGAAGGAGATAGAGAACTATCTGCAGTACTTCTGCGGCATTTCGTCGAAGAACGCTCAGGCGCTCGACGAAATGGAGCCGTTGCGAATCGCGTTCTATAAGGCGTTTGCGACATTCGCTCGTGCGTAGCCGAGCTGGCGCAGAGTCTCGCGGAAGCAGGTTATTCGCAGGCAGAGATCGACTATTTAAAGCACGACTCCGTTTTTTTACTGAAATCCGCGCCGCCATCAAGAATCGTTCGGATGAAGAGCTGGACATTAAATCCTATGAAGCGGACATGCGCCATCTCACCAACACGTACATTCAGGCGGACGGTACACTCATGTTATGTGATTTGGACGATTTGCCGCTCACCGAACTGATCGCCAAGACAGGCATTCACGATGCAATCTTTCATAAGTTTAATCAGAAAGGCAAGCTTTCACGCGATTTCATTGCTGAAAGTATCGTGAACAATGTCCGCAAAGCTATCATCCGGGATCGTTTGAGCGACCCGAAATTCTACGACGAGATGTCGACGTTACTGGAAAACCTGATTCAGCAAAAGCGCTGAGGGTTCGCAGGCTTATGAAAAGTTCCTGGATGACATTGAAACTTTGGTTAAGCGGCTTGCTCAAGGACAGCACGTCGAAGATCCCCCCTCCCCGCAACTGCACGATAATCGTGAAGCGACCGCACTGTTCAACAATCTGGACGCAATCGTGCGGCCGACGTGGGGCGATTTAGAATGCGCGCAACCGATGCCCGATTATGGCGACAAGCGTTTGCGGCTGGTACTGGCACTCGATCGTGCGATTAAGGAAGACACGCCTGCGGGTTGAAGAGGCGATGTAACTAAGTAAAGCACGGTAAAAAATATCATCTTCAAATGGCTCGATAAGAATCCCTGTGCCACCCTTGCAATGTTCGAGCTGGGCAAAAACCAACCGGGGTACTGGTGCGCGACTTGATTCGACTCGGAGAATTAACGATCGCGATGGACTGCAAGGCCGTCAAGCACGTGTATTTGACCGTTCATCCGCCTGATGATCGCGTTACACTGGCCGGGCCGCTCGGTACGCGTCTGGAGGTTGCCCGCGCCTACGCCATCTCCAAGCTTCACTGGATTCGTCAGCGGCAGACCAAGCTATGAGCGCAGGCTCGCGAAACACCGAGGCAGTTTATTGAACGCGAGAGTCATTCGCTCTGGGGTCGACGCCATTTGCTTCGAATCGTGCACATCGACGCTAAGCCGTTCGTGACGCTCGACTATAAGCGTCATGTGTGCGCCCGGGTTGTGATGCTGCTAAACGCGCCGAAATCATGCACGAGTGGTATAAAAAGCGCAGCTTCACGCGATAGTGCCCGATCTGATCGAACGATGGCAGCGGAAGCTTGGTGTGACTGTATCGGGCTACTTCCTGCAACGTATGAAAACGAAGTGGGACAGTTGCAATCACCGCACCGACCACATTCGATTAAACACCGAACTAGCAAAAAAGCCGAAAGACCTGTTGGAATATGTCATCGTTCATGAAATGAGTCACCTGCTGGAATCGACACACAACGAACCGAACGCTTCGTTGCCATTCTGGATAAGAATTATCCTTCGTGGAGAGAAGCGCGAATGGAGCTCAATGAATTGCCGCTGACAGCCGAAGACTGGGCGTAAAGTTCGAACCGTCGGATGCTCGTCCAATTGGAATGCTCTGCCGCTCGTTCGTCATGGGCGCTTCTGACCCTGATTCCGGGTCGGGTGCCAATGCACTTATGCAAAGTACAATGACGAACTATCAGGCGCTTGCCGCTTTTGCGCCACACATGGCGCGCCCCCAACGAGCCTGAACGCACGCGTCGTGCCACCAGTAGCTTTCACCCTTCTTCATTCAACATCAGAACACCCAAATGGCCCAATACGTCTTCACCATGAACCGCGTCGGCAAGATCGTCCCGCCGAAGCGTCAGATCCTGAAAGACATCTCCCTCTTGTTTTTCCCGGCGCGA
>JAQFVJ010000354.1 GCA_029439525.1 Caballeronia sp. BR6202001591004 | reverse complement strand
ATGACCTCAACTTCCTGAACCGCCCGGTGCGGACCCGCATGCCGGGTGGTGTGGCAAGGGGGCACAGTCAGCGTTGACTGTCCCCTATGCCGATTGGCTCCATGCTCGATTTTTTCGCGACGCTCCACTGAGGCACGGTCCTGATCATCGTCATCGACATTCTACTCGGCGGCGACAACGCGGTCGTGATCGCGCTGGCCTGTCGCAATCTGCCGGATCAGCAGCGCACGCGCAGCACACTCAGCGCGATCGTGCTCACGTGGTGCTGGATCGCGTTCGCGGTCATACTGCTGGACATTCCCTTTCTGAAGTGCTGCGGCGGCATGTTGCTGCTGTGGATCGGCGCCAAGCTGATGCAGCCCGATGACGACGAGCATCAGATCAACGCGTCCGACAAGCTGTGGACGGCGGTGAAAACGATCATCGTTTCGGATGCGGTGATGAGCATCGACAACGTGATCGCCATCGCGGGCGCGGCGGAGGCGGCCGATCCGCGTCATCGCTTCACGCTGGTCGTGTTCGGGCTGATCGTGAGCATTCCGCTCATTGTCTGGGGCAGCACGCTGGTGCTGAAGCTGCTCGATCGGTTTCCAGTCGTCGTCATGCTGGGCGCGGGCCTGCGCTCGGCTGGATCGCGGGCGGTCTCATCATCGACGATCCCTTCATTGATCGCTGGCCGTCGCTCAACACCGACTTCGCGACTTACGCGGCGCATGCCGCGGGCGCGGTGTTCGTCATCTGCGTGGGCTGGCTGCTCAAGCGGCGCGCGCTCGCCGCCGCGAGGCGCGCCGCGGGATAGCGCCTCGCGTTTTGGCCTATGCCGTTTGGCTGACTGCCGCTTGTCCATTTTCCTCAATACGATCGACGCGTCCTGTCCGCATTCGGCGGCAGGCGTCTCTTTCCTATCAAGGTAGCAATGACGATGTTGGTTCTGGATGTGACCGCGCCCGACGAGCGGCGCAGAATGCGCGCGTGGTTCCGCCGTGCGCAGGAGACCGCGGCGAAGGGCTTCACGCTGATCGAGTTGATGATCGTGCTCACGATCGTCGGCGTGGTCGTGGCCTACGCGATTCCCGTATTATCAGGATTATCTGGCGCATAGCCGCGTGGGCGAGGGCGTGTCGCTGGCGGCATCGGCGCGGCTTGCGGTGGCGGAAAACGCATCGAGTGGCGCGGATCTCGCAAGCGGCTATGCATCGCCGCCGGGCATGCGCAACGTCGAGTCGATCCATGTCGATAGCGACACGGGGCAGATCACGATCGCCTACACGACGCGCGTCGCGCCGGCGGGATCGAACACGCTCGTACTCGTGCCGTCGCCCGATAACGCGGATACGCCGACGGCGCGAGTCGCGCTCGCACGCGGCTCGATTCAGGCGGGCACGCTGACATGGGAATGCTTCGCGGGCGGCAAGGGCGCGTTGTCGTTGCCCGCGCCGGGAGCAGGACCGTCGCCGACGAATGCACCGACCTTGCCCGCGAATCTCGCCCCGCCGGAGTGTCGTGCCTGAGTATGGCGCTCGCGCGGTGAAGCAGGCGTATCGGTCATCGTGCCGACCGGCTTTCGTTCAGCAAGGAACCTGTCACGCGAAAACGCCGCTGAAGGCATATTTTTTGTGTGAAACCCCGATTTTCGTGGTATTTCCGGGTGTTTGACGGACAGCGGGAGCAAAGTTTTGTATAGTGCGCCGGTTGCCGACGTTTCCAGTCCTCATGCCTTCTCAATTCGCGCGTTTTCTCTGCTTTGCCGTCCTGTGTCTCGCGTTGACGATTCCGTTCGCCGTCGTCAACCACACGTATCCGATTCCGACCTTCTACGCCGAATACAGTGCGCTCGCCCTGTATCTCGCGTTGGGTGCGACGGTCGCCATGTTGGTGCGCATGTCCGAGCCGCGCGTGTCGTTCGCGTCGCCGGTCGTGGCGCTGATGCCGCTCGCATTCGGCGCGCTGCTTGTTGCGCAGACGGTGTTGCTACCGGTCGCGCAGCCATCGATGAACTGGCTCGGCGGCGCGTATTTGCTCGCGTCGTTCGTCGCGGTGCATACGGGGTTCGGCCTCGTGCGAGCGGGACTCGGCGAGAAGTCCCTGCGCATCGGCGCGGCTGCGCTGATGGTGGGCGGTCTGTTCGCGGTCTTCTGTCAGGTCGTGCAGCTGTTTCATCTCGAGGTGAAGTTCACGCCGTTCATCGTCGCCTACAACATGATGCTGAATCGCCGGCCATTCGGCAACCTGGCGCAGGCGAATCACCTGGCGACCGTGATCGCGTTCGCGATGGCCGGCGCGCTCTACTACGTGCAGACTCGCCGTTTGCCGGTGATCGTCTGGGCGGTGCTGACGGCGGTGTATTCGCTCGGACTTGCGCTCACGGTCTCGCGCGGACCGTGGTTGCAGACGGCGGTGATCGTCGTCGCCGGTTTCTGGATGGCGTTCGTGCTCGGGCGTCCGGTCGCGTCGGAAGGCTTCGACGGTCCGGGATGCCGCGATGTGCGCGCGTGGATCATGCCGGTCGTGCTGGCGCTGCTGTTCTTCGCGGTGAACGTTGCGGTGCGCTGGGCGAATATCCGCTACGACTTCGGGCTGGCGCAATCGGCGGCGAAGCGCATGCAGGACGCCAATCAGATCGCGCCGCGCCTCGCGCTGTGGAAGTACGGCTGGACGATGTTCAAGACGCATCCGCTGCTGGGTGTCGGCTGGGGCGAGTTTCCGCGTTATCAGTTCGACATGGTGCGCGAGTTGGGCGGCGTCGAGATCGCGAACAACGCGCACGATATTTTCATCGATCTGCTCGCGAAGACGGGCGTGCTGGGCCTTGCGATTCTCGTGCTCGGCATCGTGCTGTGGATGATCCGCGTGCTGCGCGTGCCGCAGACGCCCGCGCGGATTTTCGGGCTGTCGCTGCTCGGCGTGCTGATGATGCATGCGCTCGTCGAATATCTGCAGCAATACATGTTCTTTCTGATGCCGGCGATGCTGGTGATCGGCTTGCTGGAGACGTCGCCGTTGCGTCTGTTCGCGCGGCCATTGTCGAATGGCTTGTATGTGGTGCTCGTGGTGGGCGGGTTGGCGGCGCTCTATCCGACGCTGCGTGATTACAACCGGGCGGAAGTGCTGTACTACGGCGCGCGGCCGGCGGAGCAGTATCGGGACGATCCGTCGTTCCTGTTCTCGGCGTGGGGCGAATACGGTGCGGCGACCTTGCTGCCAATCAACGGGCAGGATCTGGACATGAAGCTCGCGGCGCATCGGCAGGCGATCGCGCTGCTGCCGGGGGAAACGATGTTACGGCGATATGCGGTGCTGCAGGCGCTGGCGGGTCAGCAAGCCAACGCGCTGGATACGATGGCGAAGCTCAAGATTTTCGCGACCGAGCTGCATGACTGGCCGCAGCAACTGGCTTCGACGATTCAGCTGGTTGATGAGGTGGGCAAGCCATTGGCGGGGTTCAGGAAGGAACTGGTACGGCTGTATGGGGAGCCGGCGGCGGGAGCGCAGGAGGAGGGGGATGATGAGGAATGAGGTGGGGGGTAGTTCAATTGTGCTATCTCTGCTGAACCACCGATGAGTAATGGAAATGGACTACACGAAGTTATGCGAGCAATATATTTCGCCCTTCAGCGCGATACCTCGGACGGCATGTTCCAGAGCTCTTGGAAGGTGTATAAACCGGCGAAGACATTCGCCAAATGGACGCCATCAAGCAGCATCATTGACAGTGATTTGCCGTGCGGCAAACAATCCATTACTCCCTGCGTAAATCCTGACATCGAAATGAATAGGCCACGACCATCCATCTTGCCTTAGAGCTTAAAGTGAAAGTGGCCAACTTGCGACAGGTCAGTCTTACTAGCAGTCCATTTCAACTCGACAAGATAGA
>JAQFVJ010000353.1 GCA_029439525.1 Caballeronia sp. BR6202001591004 | reverse complement strand
TAGAAGCCCGACAGCGCGAACACGAAAGCGAGCGCCCATAGCACGAACATCATGCGTGCCTGACGATCGGAAAAGATCAGGTAATAGCGGTTTTCGCGCCACTTGCGGCGTTCGCGCGGCGCGTTCTTTCGCAACGCGACGCTGGCGCGCCAGCTCGGGGGCTCAGGTACAACCAGTGGATCGCCATCGCCAGCACGACGGGAATCGTCGCGACATAGAACAACATGCGCCAGCCGAAGTGCGGAAGAATCCAGTTGGCGAGCGAGATCATGACGATATAACCCGCCGACACGCCCGTCTGCAAGATGCCGAGGATCAGCGAGCGACGCTCCGTCGGCACGTATTCGGCGACGAGCGTGCTCACCAGCACTATGCAGCCAATGCCGAGCGAACTGATGAAGCGCACCATCGCAAACTGCGCGAAGCTGTGCGTGAGGCCGAGCAAGCCCGGGCCCAGCGAAAACAACGCCAGCACCCACACGACGACACGCACGCGGCCGATCGCGTCGCTCACCCAGCCGCCGAGTATGCCACCGATCGCCATGCCGACCAGCGTGAGACTGCCCAGCGCACCAGCCTCGACATTGGTCAGCGCGAATTCACTCTTGATGCGCGTGAACGTGAGGCCGTACATCATCATCACGTCGGCGCCGTCGACGAGCAGCGCGAGATAGCCGAGCGCGAAGACGATCAGCCAGCGCCCGGTATCGGTCGATGCACGATTTATGTGCGTTGTCCCTCGGCTTGAATCTCTGCTGGAAACGGCATGCGCGCGATATGGGCGATCAGCGCCGGCGCGAGAAACGAACCGAGCAAGATGCCCGCATCTTCATGCTGGCGCGTGTACTAGTGCTCGACATGCGTGAGGTTCATCGTGCCAACGCATACGCCGTCGAATGCGATCGGGATATTAAGGATCGAGCCCAGACCCATGTTCGCCATCATCATGTGATCGACGAACGCTTTGCGGATGTCGTGCGCGTTCTTTCCGCGAAAAGGCCTCAATTCATGGAGGATTTGCGTCGCCCACGCGGTGCCGCGCTTGTGCTTGCCTCCGCCGGCTTGCCTCCGCCGGTCAGATAGACATCGGGCATGTTGGTGTAGACGCGCTCAACTTCGTGACGTTGCGAGTCATAAGCCATGGTCGTGAACAGACGGAAGCCGATGGTGTCCGCCGCGACGCGTTCGACGCGGCATCTCGAACAAAGTCGACGGTTGGTCCGGCCCGTGCATCGCGCGTGCGAGCCGTTGGAGGTCGTGTAGTTTGGATCGCGTCATGTTGTCTCGATGGTGCGTTGGTCGCGTGCTTCGCTGTCAATATCACCGTTGATTTCGATATCTTCGAGCGAGCGATTGCGCGTCTCAATGTCCAGGAAGAACACCACGCACGCACCCACGAGTAGCACGGCGGTGGTCATCGCGAACACACCGAAAAAACCGAACATCGGATAGACGATGCCGACCAGAATCGGCGCGCTCACCGAACAAATGGGCCCGAACGAGGACGACGAACCTATGTCTGTCCGTGCGCACGGCGGTCGGGAAAATCTCCGGCGTGTATGCATAAACGCCCTCGAATGCGCTATTCATGAAGAACGACAGGCAGATGCCTGCTGCAATGATCTACGGTCCCGTATGCGAGAGCGACAGCATGATCGCCGCGATGCCGCCGAGCGTCATGTACGATGCCACCACGCCTTTTCGGCCGATGCGCTCGTTGAGCCACGCCACCGAGAAATAGCCCGGAATCTGCGCGCCGTAGATGGCGATGGAAAAGCCGAAGCTCTTAGTCATCACCAAACCTTCTTTGACGAGCAGGCTCGGAATCCACGAAAAGAACGAGTAGTACGCGAAAGCCACGGCGAACCACATCAGCCAGCTGACCGCCGTGGTGCCCACGAGGCGCTTCGACCACAAAGTCATGACGTTCTGCCATGCGCTACCGCCGCGTCGAACGCGTTGCCGCCTTTTTCCAGCACCGCCATGGCCGATGCGCTGGCGAGCCAATACGTCGATGCCGCCATGCCGAAGGTGCCGATGAGTTCTGGTCGTGTCATGAATGCCATCTTCGCAATCTCTTTCGCTGAACCTTCAATCTCTTTCGCTGAACCTTTTAAGATTGGTTCAAGGTTGGAATCGTGTGCCGCCGCTTGGTGATTCAGCGTACTTCATCATTAAAGCAAACGCAATCCGTCACGTTCCGGTGCGTTTTGATAGCATCGAACCAATTTTCATTGGTTCATGTCGACATCGACATCGTGGAAAAAAAACCGCGCTCGACAAGCTGCTCGATTTCGTCACGCCAAGCAGCCTGAAGGATGGCGCCGCGCTGCCGCCCGAACGTGCGCTCGCGGAAACGCTCGGCACGAGCTGCGCGGCGCACTGGCATCGATGGAAGCGGCGGGGCGCGTCGGGCGCGGCACCTATCTCGGCGCGCGGCCGCTCAAGTTCACGGCATCGTTGCGCAGTCTGCGCGTGGGCTCGAGTCCGGCGGATATCGCCGAGATGCGGCTCGTGCTGGAACCGGCGTTCGTCGAACTGGCGACGCGCAAGGCGCGCGCCGACGATCTCGCCGAACTGGAAAAATGCGCGCGTCGCAACGCCACCGCGAATGACGACGAGTGGCAGCAGTGGAATCACCATTTTCATCTGCTGATCGCGCAGGCCACGCGCAATCCGTCGATCATCGCGCTGATGGAGGTGGTCAACGGCATGCGCATGCGGTCGAACCTGCGCGAGAAAACCGCCGATCAGGACACGCGACGGCACTTCGCGCACCAGCATCAGGCAATCGTCGATGCGATGATCGAATGCGACAGCGCGACGGTGGCATCGCGCATGCGCGAGCATTTGTTGAACGTGCAATAGCGCATGCCGGCGAAGCAGGGCTAGCGCGTCGTTTTCGAATCCACATCGACAGAAAAGGAACGTCATCATGCTCGCAGCGCTTGCGACCTTGCTCGTCTTCCAGTGTCTGGGTGAGGGCGTGTCTTATCTCTTTTCGATACGCGTACCCGCTCCCGTCGTCGGCATGTTGCTCTTGCTCGCGTATCTCACGCTGAGGCCGCAGGTCGTCGAAACGCTCGAACCGACCGCGCTCGAAATCCTCAGGCACTTGTCTCTGCTGTTCGTGCCGGCCAGCGTCGGCATCATGGTGTCGGCACACGCTTTGAGCGACGATCTGCTTGCGGTGCTGTTGTCGGTGGCGGTGAGCACGACGCTTACCATCGCGGTGACCGCGCTCGTCATGCGCGCGATGCTGCGCCGTCAACGACGCCTGTCCGGCGATACTAAGGAAAACGTATGAATGCCGTTCCGCGTCTCGGTGCAATCTGGGTCTATCTCGCGGCGACGCTGCTGCTCGGGCTGACCATCACGCTGCTCGCGTATCTGATCGCGCAGCGCATCTATGCGGCGTGCCGTCGCTGACTGCCGTGCTCGTGATTTCGACGGGCGTGTTCGGCGCGGTGACGGCACGCGGCATTCTCAACGTGTTGCGCGTGAAGAATGTGGGAGGCGCGCGGGTTTGCGCTGGGCGTCGCGTCGCACGGCATCGGCACGGCACGGGCGTTTCAGGTCAGCGAGGATATATGTATGGGCGCGCGCGGGCTTCGGCATGGGCCTGAACGGCGCATTCACGGCATTCGTCGTGCCGGTTTTGCTGCCGGTATTGTCAAGATTGCTTTAAGAACCCTTAACAAAATGAAGAAAGGGCTGTTAACCCGCGATGAAGGCTCTTAACCTGCTCATTGTTTTGACGACGAAAGGGACATGG
>JAQFVJ010000352.1 GCA_029439525.1 Caballeronia sp. BR6202001591004 | reverse complement strand
GCGGCGTGGACGTGGGTCGAGCCGATTCTCAACGGCTGGAAGGAATTGAACGACCGGCCGCGCGGCTACACGGCGGGGACGTTCGGGCCGGCGGCATCGTCGGCGCTGATGGCGCGCGAAAATCTGGCGTGGGCGGAAGAAGGTTGAGCGCGTGCACGCTCGCGACGACTCAGAACGGCGCGCCGCGCTTCTCCTGCTCGACGACGAACACGGTCGCCAGCACCACGACCGCCCGCTGCGGCGCGCACCGCGTACTGCGCGCTGTAACTCGCGTGCGCCAGCGCGAAGGCGACCGTGGACACCGACGATCGCCCAGCCCGCGCGACAGCGCAGAAAGCACCGCAATCCGTCGATGATTGCCCACTGGAACACAAGTTTCCAGCAGCGGCGCAATCACGCACGCGACGATGAACACCGCGACGAAGCACGCGTCGCGCACATGGAACAGCGGTCCGCCGAGCGGCGCATCGGGGACGATGAGTGCGTATAGCGCCGAAACGATGGCGGATAACGCATAGTGCGCGAGCACCGCGGGGGAATCAGCGCGAACGCGGGCACCCGCATGAGGTATACGAAAAGCGGTGCGAACGGCATCGGCGAAACGCGGACGGGCGCGCTCATGTGCTCATCACACGCGCGAAGTCAGCAGACGAAGCCCCGCCGCGCCGAACACGAGCGCGAGGCCGGCATCGAGATAGCGCTGGCTGCGTGCATAGAAGCGCCGCGCGGAGGGCATCGAGAACAACGCGGCGTATCCGCCGAACACAGTCACGCCGATGCACACAGACAACCGGCGACGACCGCGAGCATGTGCGTCGGTCCCTGTCCCGCCGACGAGCCCCAAGCGTGGCGACCGACATCCATACGAGAATTGCCTTGGGATTGGTGAGATGCATCAGCGCGCCGCGCGCTCGGGTCGTCGGCCTGCGTCGTAGTTGCACGCGCTTTCGGTTTCCATGCCGCACGGCCCGATTTGCAAGCGAGCCACAGCAAATAAAGCCCGCCCGCGATCTTCACGGCGAGGAGAAATCTCGAATACGCGACGAGAATCGCGGACAGCCCGAGCGCGGCGAGCATCACCCAGAAGAAGGAGCCGGACATCACGCCCGCCGCGAACGCGAAGGCCGCGCGGCGTCCCGAGTGGCTGACGGTCGACATGATCGCGAGATTGCTCGGGCCGGGGCTCGCCGTGCCGACGAAATAGGCCAAATAGGCGAGCAGCAGGTTGGCGCTGAGAAAGGCGTGGCCGGTCATGGCGGTTCCGTTGTGCGGTTCGATGTTTGCATGTTCGTCGCATCTCGACACGCTGAACAAGGATACTTGATCCGCGCGCGAACAGGCCAATTTTGGATGCTAACGGCGCGCATACCGTTCCAGCCCTTGCGCCAGCGCATCGAACACCGCGCGGCAACGCGGGCTGGCGCACAGGTCTTCGTGCATCGTCCGTCACCCAGGTTTCGAGTTGCATCGAAAAGACTTTGGGCAGGACGCGCACAAGCGCTTCGTCGCGGCGCGCGAGCGCCACCTGACAGCCGCCGATGCCCGCGCCCGCGGATCAGCGAAAGTTGCGCGAGGTCGCTGTCGGCGCGTAGCGAGAACGTCGCGCGCGCGTGCGCGGGCCACGACTTGCCCGCCTCGCGCAGAACCCGACTCGGCCGGTCATAGCCCGATGATCGCGTGCGCGCCGCGAGCGCCGCCACATCGCGCGGCGTGCCGTGCTTCTCCAGATAATCGCGGCGCGCGTGCAACCCGATCTCGATACTGCCGATGCGCCGCGCGACGAGCTGCGACTGCTTGGGCCGCACCATCCGCACGGCGGCGATATCGGCTTCGCGCTTGAGCAAGTCCTGCACGCGATTCGACAACACGAATTCGATGACCAGTCCCGGATGCCACTCGCGCAACGCGGCGATCATCGGCGGCAGCACTTCGACGCCGACGATTTCGCTCGCCGACACGCGCACCACGCCCTGCACGCCCGCGTCGCCGCGATGCCCGCTCGCCGCGCCGCGCGTTCGAGCGATGCCGCGGTACTCTGCATCGCCTCCGCATGCGTCTGCAGCGCGAGCGCGACGTCGGTCGGCTGAAGGCCGGTTTGCGAGCGCGTGAAAAGACTTCACGTTCAGCGCCTGTTCAAGCGCCTCGATATGCCGTCCCGCCGTCGGCTGCGTGATGCCGAGCGCGCGCCGCGCCGGACAGCGAGCCTTCCTGGAGCACCGCAACGAACGTGCGATAGAGTTCCCAGCCAATGGTTTCTGCCATACGAATGTATATCGGATCAACGGAGTTCGGCAATTTTATAGCGACTTTAACGAGCGGAGAATGACTTCATCGACTTAAACGACGGAGTGCATGATGGCTCAACAGCAAACGGTTCTGGTACTCGGTGCGACGGGTAGTATCGGCGGTGAAGTCGTGCGGCAACTATGCGACGCGGGCTGGCAAGTGCGCGGCTTGTGACGCAGCGCAAGCAGCACGGGCAAATCGAACGCGACGGACGGCATCGAATGGCATCAGGGCGATGCGATGAACTGCGACAACGTGGCGCGCGCGGCGACAGGCGCGGCGGTGATCGTGCATGCGGTCAACCCGCCGGGCTACCAGCGCTGGGCCGAACTCGTGCTGCCGATGCTCGACAACACCATCGCAGCGGCGAAGACCGAGGGCGCGACCATCGTGTTGCCTGGCACAGTCTACAACTTCGGGCCGGATGCGTTTCCCTTCATCGATGAAGACGCGCCGCAGCGTCCAGTCACGAAGAAAGGCGCGATCCGCGTCGAAATGGAAGCGCGCCTGCAACGCGCGAGCCGCGAAGGCGCCCGCGCGCTGATCGTGCGGGCGGGCGATTTCTGAACCGAACGTGGGCAAGAACTGGTTCTTGCAAGGGCTCGTCAGGCCGGGGCACGCGGTGACGAAGATCAGCTATCCCGGCGAGCGCGGCGTCGGGCATCAATGGGCGTATCTGCCGGACGTCGCGCGCATGATGGTCGAACTACTCGCGCACCGCGAGTCGCTCGATCCGTTCGCGCGCTTTCACATGGGTGGACACTGGGACGAAGACGGCACGCGCATCGCAGCCGCGATCAGGCGTGTCGTCGCGCGACGCACGGAGCGCGAACCTGCCATCGCGGGATTTCCGTGGTGGCTGCTCACGCTGATGTCGCCGTTCAACGTGACGTTCCGCGAGATGAAGGAGATGCGTTATCTATGGCGCACGCCCGTACACCTGAACGACGCGCGGCTCGTCGACACAATTGGGCCGCGAACCGCACACGCCGCTCGACGAAGCCGTCGAAGCGACGCTCATCGGGCAGCGCTGTCTCTGAGAACCGGCCTCAGGCTTCGATATCGAGCTTCACTTCCCGCGACTTGCCGTTGAGATCGTGCAGCGAGACCGTCATCGCGCGGCTTTGCGGATCGATCTTCGCGCGGCCGTAATACTGCTGCGCGGCCGGCGACTGGTTCTGCGGATTGTCCTTCGGCAGACTCACGTAACGCAGATCGGGGCCGAACGTCGTATCGAGATCGTTCGGGCCGAAGGTGCCCGCGTTGATCGGACCACCGACGAATTCCCAGAACGGCTTGAAGTCGCTGAACTTCGCGCGCGACGGATCGTAATACGTGACCTGCGCATAGTGCACGTCTGTCTGCCGTGACCCACACAACATTGCGGATATCCTCGCGCTTGATGGAGCCGAGAATCTCCTTCACTTCGAGTTCGCGGCCGAGCGGCACGCCGTTGTCCGCGTTCGCCCACGCTTCGAAGGTGCCCTTGGGCACATCGGGATTCGCATCGGGGACGACGAGCGAAATCGGCATGTCGCTCGCGATCACCTTCCACGTCGCGCGCGATTTTTTGAGCGAAGCCTTCAGCCATTCGGTCTGCTGCGAGCCCAGAAAGGCCGAATCCGCATCGAGACGTGCTTGTTTGTTCGGCAAATTCGGGCCTCGATACGAACGCTCGTCGAGCATGAATACAATACATCGAGCAGCGGCCCGAACTGGAACGCGCGATAGATCTGCTCCGGATCGAGCTGATTGATGCGATACGGATTGTATTCGAACATCGCCTGCTTCGCGCGCTTCGAGCAGATTGATGGCGAGCGTCTGATAGCGCTTTTCCGCCGCAGTCGCCATCGATCGATGCGCTCGCCCAGCCCGGCAGGCGATCCACGACATGCAGCGCCGTGAGACGCGCGTTGCATTCGCGCGCGTTCGATGCCCAAATGCGAGCGTTGCCTTGCTGTAGCCCGTGCCGACGGCTACGAAGATGTGTCGGGTCATGATGTTCGTCTCCGGTGTGGGTTCTGCTCGATCATTGCGCGACGGAGTGTTGGCGGGCGCACGACACTTGCGCGTATCGAACCCGTCTTACAGGCGTTTCATCGATTGGCGCGGCCCGTGCCTTCGATACGCACGTCGTGCCCGATTGCCTGCCACTGTCGGTCGCGGCCGGACCAACGTTGGCTTCTTCGCTCCGGTCCGTTTTCTACGCGATTTACAGGCCCGTGCGCGGATCGTACGGCCGCGCCGCGTGATGCGCGACGTTTTCGAACTGCGGACGCATCGCGTCGCTGAAGGTCTTCTTCTGCGTATCGTTCAGGCCGTGATAGAACCGTAAGCCACGCTTTCGCGGATTATTTGGGTAACTAAGCATCCTGTTGCTCGGCTTTCAGATGCGCGGCGTGAATCGCGGACAGATCCAGAATCGGTTGCGTAAGTCAGTATGATTTTCCGTGAGGCGGAGGCTGGCCTGACGTGGGGTGTTCAACGCGGGTTAGCATCTCTGCCAGA
>JAQFVJ010000351.1 GCA_029439525.1 Caballeronia sp. BR6202001591004 | reverse complement strand
ACTCGTCGTGGCTCAACTCGTCGTGGCTCAACCAAGTGGAAAACTGGTTCTCGCGCATCCAGCGTGATGTGATCGCGCGTGGCATCTTCACTTCAGCAAAAGACTTCGATCGCAAGCTCATGCACGACATCCGCGAGCACAACAAAAATCCGAAGCCGATCAAGTGTACAATCACGCAGTCGACTAGTACGTGTCGAACACGCGCTGTAGATCCTGCGCGTTGGCTGCCAACGCCAGCATCAGCAGAACGCGCGCCTTGTACGGATTGAGCGTGCCCGCGCTCACGGTGCCAAGCGCATCGTCGGAGGCGGCGCCGTTGCGCATCACATGACCCGAGCCGACGCGTGAAGAACGCACGACGGCGATGCCCTGCTTCGCTGCATCGGCGAGTGCCTGTGTCAGCGTGGCGTGCATCGAGCCATTGCCCGTTCCCGCGACGACGATGCCTGCGACGCCCGCCTTCACCAGCGCATCGATGCCCACGCGCAACACGCCCACATAGCTCGCGACGATCCCCACCATCGGCCAGTTCTCGACGATGGCGAATTCGCTTTTCATCGTATGCGGCCGCACGATGCCTCGCTGAAACTCGAAGCGTCCGTCCTGCACGAAACCGAGCACACCGGTCTCGGGCGAGCGGAACGCATCGACGGCATAGGTGTTGGTTTTCGTGACGTCGCGCGCGCTGTGAATCTGATTGTTGAACGCGACGAGCACGCCCTGTCCGGCAGCGTCTTTCGATGCCGCGACCGTCACCGCATTGAGCAGATTCAAAGGACCATCGGCGGACAGCGCACTCGACGGACGCATCGCCGCCGTCAGCACGACGGGCTTCGCGCTCTTCACTGTCAGATGCAGCAGATACGCGGTTTCCTCGAGGGTATCCGTGCCGTGCGTGATGACGACGCCATCGATATCGTCCTGCGCGAGCAGCGCGTTGACGCGCAACACGAGTTGCGTCCACAGCGCGGGACTCATGTCCTTGCTGTCGATGCTCGCGATCTGCTCGGCGTGAATGCGCGCGACGGATGAGAGCCCGGGCACGGCGTCGAGCAGCTTGTCGACGCCGACGACGCCCGCCTTGTAGCCCGTCGTATTCGATGCATCGCCGGCCTGTCCGGCGATGGTGCCGCCGGTGGCGAGCACGGCGATGCGAGGGAGAGAGGAAGTATTCATGCCGGCGATGATTGTAACAGCATTCATGCAGCGTCGCGGTCTTCGCGAAGGTCGCGGCGAGCGGGATCAGCACCATGGATGCTCAAGTACGCCGGCGTGATGCCGAGCGTCAGACCGAAGCCGGCAGCGCGCTCGGCTTCTTGAGTGTAAAGGTCGTCATCCTTGAATCGTCCTTTTCCATTGCGCCGGGGAGGCGCTCGACTGCGTGACGATGCGCGGCGTCGTTGGCGCGCCGCGTCATCGTGAAACGTCTTTACTACGGCTCTGGCTCTTCTTATTGCGGCTGATAGATCGAATCGAACACGCCGCCGTCCGCGAAGTGCGTCTTCTGCCCCTTCGTCCAGCCGCCGAAGGTGTCATCCACCGCGTGTAGAGCTTGAGCTTCGGGAACTGCTTCGTGAGATCGGCCGGCACCTTGTCCGAGCGTGGACGATAGAAGTTGGGCGCCGCGGTTGCGCGCCGCGATCTGCTGACCTTCGTCGCTGTACAGATACTTGAGATACGCCTCGGCAAGCTTGCGCGTGCCGTGCTTGTCGACGACCTTGTCTACCACGGCGACCGGCGGCTCCGCGAGAATACAGGGCGCGCCGAGAGTCACGGCTTCCAGTACCAAGCGCCACAGCACGCTCAGCCTGTGCGCGGCATTCCGTTCAATACTGCGACCGGCGAGGGGTGCTGGGCAAAGCGGCGGCGCGCCACACCAGCGAACAGTTCGTGGCCTTCCTGACCGAACTCGTGGCCAGCCAGCCCAAACGCAGAGAAAT
>JAQFVJ010000350.1 GCA_029439525.1 Caballeronia sp. BR6202001591004 | reverse complement strand
TGACGGGATCATGGGCGATGGCGTGTGGTGCTGGAACGGATGGAGGGTACGCCGCAAGATGGGCCACTCTCACCGCTACTGGCGAACGTGCTGCTCGACGAAGTGGAAAGTGAAGATTCAGGAATTCGACAGCTCGCAGGCGGCGATTCTGGCGGTCAAGCAAGGTCAGGCCGACGCGATGATCCAAGACAACAACTTCCTCGCGTATCAGGCTTCGCTCGATCAGGAGTTGACCGTGACCGACGAAGCGCTCGTGCCGCTCGAGTACAACGCGTTCGGCGTCAAGGTGGGCGATCAGGTGTGGCTCAATTATCTGAACCTGTTCCTGTTCCAGATCAACGCGTCGAAGCAGAATGCCCAGCTCTACAAGAAGTGGTTCGGACAGGATCCGAGTTTCCCGCTCAACCCGCAGTATTTTGATCCGGCTCGACGATGACACGCGCAGCGCCATGAGCAAGGACGCATGAGCTACGAATGGCTGACCCTCGCGGGTTACTTCAACGATTTCGTGCGTGCGGCGTGGCTCACGCTGCTCGCCTTCGTGCTGGCGATGGCGCTCGGCCTGCTGACCGCGCTTGCAGGTGCATCGAAGAGCCGGTTGCTGCGCGGCATCGCCAGCGTCTATATCGAGGCGATCCGCAATACGCCGGTGCTGCTGCAGATTTTCATCGTGTTCTTCGGCTTGCCTTCGATGGGCTTGACGCTCGATGACTACTGGGCAGGCGTCATCGCCTTGGGCGTAAACGTCGGCGCGTATCTCGCGGAAGTGTTCCGCGCGGGCATTCAATCGGTGCCGAAAGGGCAACTGGAAGTGGCTGCTGCAATTCTCGGTCTGAGTCGCTCGCAGATCTTTGTCGAAGTGGTGCTGCCGCAGGCGGCGCGCGGTCTATCCGACCATCGTCAATAACCTGATTCAGCTTCTGCTCGGCACGTCGCTGCTTTCGGCGATCGCCTTGCCCGAATTGAGCGGCACGGCAACCGTCATCAATTCGCGCAGCTGCTCTATGTGCAGACCTTCACCGTTACGCTGATCGCGTATCTCGTGTTGAGCAATGTGTTGTCGTGGATCGCGGCGCAAATCGGCTTGCGTATTTTTCATCCGCCGCTCGTCATCAGGGGGCCTTCGCGCAGGCCCTTGATGTTGCGCCGTCCGGCCGCGCGCACGTGAAGGAGGGCACGTGGTTTGTGGGTGTTGCGTTTCGATTATCTCGGCACCGGCGACTCTGACGGAGTCGACGGCGAGCCCGATCAATTCGATACCGCTGTCAATGATGTCGGCGCGGCAGTCGATTTTTCTCAAGACCGAAACCGGCATCGAGCACGTGACGTTGTGCGGTTTCCGCGTGGGCGCGGCTTTAGCGCTTGCCGCTGCATCGCGCCGCCCCGTCGACGATCTCGTGGTGCTTGCGCCTGCTGCGAGCGGCCGCACGTATATGCGCGAATTGAGCGTGGTGCGCAAGACGTGGATCGATCAGTTGCCGGCGCCGTTGCGTGAAGCGCAGCAGAAAGAAGGGCCGCTCAACGTGCTGGGTCAGATCTATCACGATGACTTCAAGCGCGCGCTCGAATCGGTCGATTTCTTCGTGCGCAGCCTGAAGGAAGCGGGCAAGGCGGCTGCGCGCCGCGCGCTCATCATTCCGCGCGCCGCGTTTGCACAAGCCGCCGACTGGATGGCGGGCGAATCGAAAGAGGGCGTGCCCGTCGTGCCCGGCGAACTGCTGACGACGGAGTGGCCTGAATTACGCATCGGTACCGAAGCTGCGATCGAGCGGCCCGTTTGCCTTGGCGAAGAGAAACTATTCGGAATCCTGTACGAACCGCGCAAGGGCACGGTGCGTGGTCAGTCCGTGTTCCTGTTGACGAATACCTCGGCGAATTCGCGTGTCGGCGACAGCCGGCTGTCCGTGCGAATCGCGCGCGAACTGGCGCGACGCGGTATCGCGTCGTTGCGATTCGATGCGCATGGCCGCGGCGACAGTGCCGCGTCGCCCGGCGCATTGCAGGACACGCCGTATGGGCGCATCTACAATCTGCTCGCGACGGAAGACACCGCGATGGCCGCACGCTGGCTGTCGCAACGCGGCTATAAATCGATCTTCTCGTTCAGCATCTGCTCGGGCGCTTATCATGCGCTCAAGGCCGTGGTGATCGAGCCTTCGGTGACGGGCGTCGTATCGGTCAATGTTCCGACCTTCAAGAAGCCCGAGGACAAGACGCCCGAAGCCGTGCGCCAGCAGACGCGCAATTCGATGCGTTCGAGCCGAAGAAGTGGCTGGCGATGCTACGTGGCGAGAAGAATCTGCTGCGCGTGGCCTGCTTCATCAGCAGTTATATGATCACGCGTCTGCGTTCGCAGATTGTCGATCTGCTGCATCTCGATCGCAACACCTACCCATCGGCCCCATTGGCCGAGCAGGCGGGAACGCCTCCGCCGATCCTTCGCGCGCTCGATGCAAAGGGCGTGAAAACCACCTTCCTTTACGGCAGCTACGACGCGGGTCTCGACCTGCTGGAATCATATTTCGGCAAGCTTGGCGCGCGTCTGTCGCGTTATCCGTCGGTGCGCGTGGTGACGTTCTCTGATGTCGACCATTCGCTGTTTATCTCGACGTGTCTGGGGCAGGTGATCGGCCTGTGCGAAAATGCGGTTTCTGTCTTCGAACAGCACGCGTCCGTCAGTTTCTATTATTGGCGCGGGCCGCGGAAGCCGACCCTGTTGGATGTCGGTCTGGTCGATCCTTTGTCGTTCGAATTGTTAACTTGACATAAGATAAATTAGCAACAATCTCGTCGTCGAGCAGACATAGCGTGATCGAGGCGCCTCCTTTTTTCCCGTCCACTCTCTGCCCGATCGCGCGAACACTTCTACATATTAAAACATATTAATCCTTTAAGATTCACGTTTTTCCGCACATGCAAAACGATCAGGTATCCTAATTTGTT
>JAQFVJ010000349.1 GCA_029439525.1 Caballeronia sp. BR6202001591004 | reverse complement strand
GACGAAAAGACCATCGATCTCGGCGGCTGCCGATGCCAGACATATCTGCTCACGCAGGCGCTCGCCAATGCGGACCCGGTATGCGACAAGTCACCGGATCATGAACGCGTCATCGAAGTCGTGCGGGCCGCATCGACACGACAGGAGCCGCAAGCGCAACCCATCGTGTTCCGCAACGATGCGAACTCGCGGCGCTTCGCAAGCGAAGGGCGTTCCAGCGAAGAAGGAGAAAAACAATCATGAACGCCGACACGCTGCCGATGGACGATCACAGACCCGCTCACCGCCGCCTGAACGGATAAACCTTCGCCGGCCTGCGCTGCTGCAAGTCGGCCAGATAGTTCTCGACGAAGCGTCCGAACGCATGTGCCTTGAGTTGTTCGAGCATGCGCATCGCGTCGCTCGGCGATTCGGGGCCCATGACGAGCGCGCCCCCGCCCAGTTCACCGAGTCGCGCGACGAGCGCGCATGAGGACAGTGATCCCTCATCGAACAGGCGAATGGCATCGATTGTTTCGTCTTCGAGTTCGATGCCGGCCTCTTCCGCTTGCACGTATTGGAACTTATCGTCCTTGTCGATCCACGCGGTCAACCAGTGACAATTACCTCTATTGCCTTGAGCCGCGACCAGGAAGCGCTTGCGTGCAGGTGCGTCCGATATTTCTTCGAAAGCCGCGGACAACGTGAGCATGATGGACCTCGCTGGCGAGCCTAGCCCCATACTAACAGCGAGCATGCCAGCTTCGCGCGGCAGTTTGCGCAATGATGCACCGCATAAAGCGAAATGGAGGCGCCCGGCTTCGATAAGGGTTTCTCGATGAAACGAATGCCAACAACGTCCGCACGATCTGTTAGCACGCGTCCAACATAAGATCCAGCGACACGGCGATTGAGCGAAGCCAGAGTCCTTTGGAATAAGGCCCGCGCACCATTCCAGGATATTGGCATAGCGCAAAAACCTGAGCGAGCACGCGATGTGCTCAAGGCGCGCCTCAAAAACCCTTAGCCATGCTTAGCCAGGAGAACCACGATGAAATCTCTTCTCGTCATCAAGGACCTGCCTCTCGACGATACCGCCGAAGGCCAGGGCATCACGCTGTCGTCCACGAAGATGCGCGGCATCGTCGGCAGACGTTCGGTGCTGACGCAAGTCGACCGCAACGGCCTGTCCACTTTCGACGACTTCCCAGATGCACATCGCCATCTGGAAAGGCCGCGTCAAAGGCCCGATGATCGACTGATCGCACACGCAAACGGAGAAGCACCATGAAACGCACACTCGTCATCAGGAACCTCACGCCCGATCATGCCGCGCAACGCGAAGACGCCACGCTCACGCGCGCGCACATGCAGCGTATCGTGGGCGGCCGCATGGCACAGCAAGGCCCCAATCCGAATATCCCGCCCGACAACGGCAAACAGGAATGGGAATACAACATCGCGCACTTCGAAGGAAGAATCGGCGGCGCGTGGCTCGTCTGATCTGCATGATTATCGATGCCTGCATGCCCTTTTTTGCGCGCGCGTAAAAGGGCATGCGCACGCACTAAAGCGCGATGGCGAAAAAGCTTCAAGAAGAGTAACGTTCCCTATTGAGCGACAACGATATTGAGCGACAACGAAACAGGGAAGCGAACATGCCCGACGATCCCGCTCAATGGCACGTCTTCGAGTACGAGGGATTCGAAATCCACGTCCTGCCTCAACTCAAGCCGACACCCGAGCACGCGCCACCGCGCAATGCGGATCGCTTCGTCTACATCGGTCATGTGTGTCGGCACGGCGCGCATGCCGACGAACCCGGCGAGGCCGTGCATTTCCACGCGGACGGCGACGACGCATTCAAAAGCGCGGTCGATGCAATCGACGAAGCACGGCATATCGGGCGCGCCATCGTCGACGGCACGCATCCGGATCTGTCCGTGTTGCCGATCGTGTCGCATCAACATCATCCCGGCTGATGTCGGCGCACGTCGAAAGCCTGAGCGCAATCACGCTCGCGACCGTCGATATGGTGCGCGCGGTGCGCTTTTGTGAAGCGCTGGGATTTCGCATCGTACACGGCGGCGCGAATGAGGCTTTTACGTCGTTCGCGCTGGGCGACTCCTTCCTCAATCTGACGTCCGAAATGCACGGCCCGATTCGCTGGTGGGGCCGCGTCATCATCTATGTGTCCGATGTCGATGCGTTCTACCGCATGCCGAAGGACCACGGAATCGAACCGCAATTCGAGCCGCGCGATGCGCCCTGGAACGAGCGCTATTTTCATCTCACGGATCCCGACGGCCACGAACTCAGTTTCGCGCGCCTGCTTTAAATCGCTTCGCGCAAGCATGCGGTTCGCTCGAAAACAAATGACGGGTAACGCACGCATCAGCCCATTTGATATGATCGTTCGCGTACATATCCGCGCACCACATTGCACGATGATCGATCCGTCCTGCATGACGCGCATAGCGATTTGAAGACACGCGGCAGATTTAATTCTTACGTGTTGCTATTTCGCAAAAATGCGCATTGCCAAGGACGACCGGCGTAGAGTTCAAGTGCTTTATCAAGAAAGTGGTGCGTTGCGGCAGGAATTTTAATGCGCCGGGGCTTAAAAGCAGCAAACGTTTTTAGCCGTTAGCCCGAACATGGAAGCCGCGTGTGGAGACTTTGATGAAAAGCGCGTATGAGCAGTCCCTTCGTTACCAGGTCGAGAAATGGCTCGCACCCGGCGACATTCCGGTTCACGTCACGCAGTTCAGCCGCACACGCACCGATGGAAGGCGCTACGTGTGCGTGGAAACATCGCAAGGCGCGGCATCGCGGGCGCTGTTTTTCTTCCACCACGATGACGGCCACTGGTGCGTATATCCGCCTGCGCCCAAGCAGAACAATCCGCATATGCGTGGCGAGCGGCTTGTGGCTTAACGATGTTTGTTAAGCGCAGGCCGCTTAGAACTTAAAGTTGTTCAGGAACTGCAACCACATCGCGCCGAGCGGATTGACCCCCGCCGCATCCTTCTCCGTCTTCTTCTCTTCCTCTTTCTTTTTTCTTCGTGCGGCTCGTTCTGAGCCGCCGTGCGCGATTCATGCAGCGCGACGACGCTGCCCGCGATCTGCCTTGCAGTCGGTTCATTGCATTCACGGCCGATCAGCACGCCGAACACGACGTCGCGGTTATGTCCCTGTGATGCGAACTGCATCGCAAGCGACACACGTTCACGATATAGCGCTTCGCGCGCCTCGCGTTCCGCTTCTTTCTGCTTCCATGCGCGCGTTCCAGCGCTGCATTTCTTCCGAGAAAATGCGGTCGTAGACTTCGCGCTGTGCGGGGTCGGAGAGAATCGCGTAAGTGTCCTTGATCTCCTGGAACTTCGCGCGCGCGGCGTCTTCGTTGCCGGCATTGCGATCCGGATGAGAGCGCATCGCGGCCTTGCGATATGCGCGCTTGATTTCGTCTTCAGTGACGTGCTCTTCGACGCCGAGCGTTTCGTATAGCGTTGCCATGCGTGCCTGGATGGATTCGAGTTGCGGATCATCCTATCACGCGGAAATTAGGGTTTTTACGTGGCCATGCCGTATATCGGCGACATGTGAAATTGAGTCAGGAAAGCGTCGACGCCATCAATTCGTCATAAAGCGCGCCGAGAATCCGCGTCCATGTTTTCTGGAACTCACGATGGCGCTTTCTCTTTCCGACATCCAGCATCTTTTCGACCAATACGGCTCGATCGCCTATAGCGGCGAGCCGGTCAGCCAGTTGCAGCACGCACTGCAATCCGCCGCGCTCGCGGAGCAGGCGGGTACCGCAGCCCGAACTGATCGTTGCGGCGCTGTTGCACGATCTCGGCTACTTGCTCAATCTGCAAGGCGAAACGCCGACCGAGTGCGGCATCGACGATCTGCATCAGTACTTCGCGCTGCCGTTTTTGCGTCCGCTTTTTCCGATGCTGTGCTCGAGCCGAATCGTCTTCACGTCGACGCCAAGCGTTGCCTGTGCGCTATCGATCCTTCGTATCACGCGAAGCTTTCCGCCGATTCCGTGCGCAGCCTGCAATTGCAAGGCGGCATTTTCAGCGATGAAGATGCCAAAGCATTCCTTGCCAGACCTTACGCGGAAGATGCGCTTGCGCTGCACCGCTGGGATGACCAGGCGAAAGACGCATCGCGCGTGACGCCCGATCCGACCTACTATATAGGGGCATCGTCACGCGCGTGGCACATTGAAAGTGCGGCGCATCGGGTGCTTAAAGTAAACTGAACGTATGTGCACTCATTCTCATTCCGACATGCCTTGCAAGGGTCTTTCAAAAGCCGCGCGCGTGCCGCATCGTGAAAGGTGGCAATTTTCGCGTGACCGCTGCCGTCGTCGCGAGTGCCCTGTTCATACAGAACATGGACGGCACCATCGTCGCGACGGCCATTCCCACGATGGCGCGCGATCTGCGCGTCGATCCTGTTCATCTGAGCAGCGCAATCACCGCGTATCTCGTCGCGCTGACCGTGTTCATTCCCGCCAGCGGCTGGGTCGCCGATCGCTTCGGCGCGCGCCGTGTGTTCATGTGGGCGATTGCGACCTTCACGCTCGCATCCGTCGCGTGCGCAACCGAGATGACCTTGGTCATCGCCAGCGCATCGTGCAGGGTCTCGGCGGTGCGGGCACGCTGCCGTTTCTCGTGCCGCTGCAGACCGGCTTCGGCTATAGCGCGACCACAGCGGCCTCGTCACCTTTGCGAGCGCGCTCGGCTCGTTCTGCATGCGGCCGATGACCGCCATCGCGCTGCGCCACTTTTCCGTGTGCGCGGTGCTGTGCGCGGGCAGCATCTGCTTCACCGCCGTGCTGGCCGTGTGTTCGACGATGTCGCAGGCATGGGCGCCGGGTGCGATCTTCCTGCTTATGCTGGTCGGCGGCCTCGGCCGTTCGCTCGGTTTCGCGACGATGGGCGCGCTCGCCTTCGCCGATGTCCCCAAGCCGCGCCTCGCCGCCGCGACGTCGTTTCAGGGCACCGCGCAGCAACTGATGAAAGCAGTCGGCATGACGGTCGCCGCCGGCACGATCCAGGCGTGCATGATTTTTTGCGGTTCCGCGCACACCGAACGCTGGCAACTGGCGTGCGGCTTCATCGTCACGGCGCTGGTGGTGCTCGCGTCTCTGCCCATGTTCGCGCGCGGCTGTCCGAAGCGGGCGCTGGCATTTCGGTACCGTCAACGAAGCGCGCGGAACGAACCTGAATGCGGATGTAAATCCTGCCGATGTGTAAAAATTCCCTCATATTTAAGACAAATACATGATCCGAAAGGGAAATTTTATATGTAATGCGGCTCCGCTTTGATTTGTCCGACCGATGCGCCGACCATTCATCTTTTTCGTCCTATCACTGAGCCTCCTGCAGGGCGCCATCGCGCAGGAAAATGCGCAAACCGCCAGCGAAACGTCCGCGCAGGACACGACGCAGCAAGATCCGAAGGCTCATCAGCAGGCGAGTCACAAGATTTCAGAGTTGATCACGCGGAAGTTCGGCGTGGCGCGCGAAAAGGCGCAAACCGCAAACTATCGCCACGGCGGTCATGAGTTCCGCCTCACGTACTCCTTCCCTCCGGTGCTGTTGCTCGCCATCATCTC
>JAQFVJ010000348.1 GCA_029439525.1 Caballeronia sp. BR6202001591004 | reverse complement strand
CGAGGGTGGTGAGCGACGAGCTCACGGCATTGAGACTGGCGAGCGACGACAGTGCGCCGATCACGGCGGCGCAGGCGACGAACAACAAACCGACGAGCGTGAGCATCGTGCGGATCGACAACTTCTTGAGCATGGCGTTTTCCCGCGAACCTGGAGTGCGTATCGTACGTGTGACGCGATATCAGGCGATCGAATCGACGAGTTCCATTTCACGGCTCGTCATGAGTTTTTCGATGTCCATCAGGATCAGCATCCGGCCTTCGACGGTGCCCAATCCGGTGAGATATTCGCTCGTGAGCGTCGCGCCGAATTCCGACGCGGGCATCACTTGCTCGTCGGTGAACGTGAACACGTCGGAGACGCCGTCGACCACCATGCCGACCACGCGATGCGCCACGTTCAGAATGATCACGACGGTCTGGTTGTCGTATTCGACGCGGCCGAGGTTGAACTTCAGGCGCATGTCGACGATCGGCACGATGATGCCGCGCAGATGATGACGCCCTTGATGAACGCCGGCGCATTCGCAATGCGCGTCACGTTGTCGTAACCGCGGATTTCCTGCACCTTGAGGATGTCGATGCCGTACTCCTCGGCGCCGAGCGTGAACACGAGGAATTCCTGTCCGGCCGCTTCGCCCGCCTGGGCATCGCGGCGTATCGACGTTGCGGAATGGATCGATTGAATTTCAGCCACGAGAGGCTCCCCAGTAGTCTGTCTGTAGTGAGTTTAGTGAGTCTGCGACACGTGCTCTGTGCACGCGTTTAGCGATGGAGCGCGGCCACGTCGACGATCAGCGCGACGCTGCCGTCGCCCAGGATGGTCGCGGCGGAAATGCCGTGCATCTTTCCGATAATTCGTTTCGAGGTTCTTCACGACCACTTGCTGCTGGCTGACGAGTTCGTCGATCAGCATGGCGAAGCGCCGGCCCTCCTCCGTCTGCATGATCGTGTGGGTCAGCTCGGTACGCGCGCCTTCCCTTCCACGTCGAAGGCGCTGTGCAGCGCGCCCAGCGGCAGATATTCGCCGCGCACACGCACCACGCGCTTGCCGTTGGCGACCGTGTAGATGTCCTCGGCGGCGGGCTGCAACGACTCCATCACGAAGTTCAGCGGCAGAATGAAAATCTCGTTACCGACCTTGACCGACATGCCGTCGAGAATCGCGAGCGTGAGCGGCAGCACGATCTTCGTCGTGGTGCCCGCGCCCTGACGCGAGGTGATTTCGACGTGACCGCCCATCGACTGGATGTTGCGTTTCACCATGTCCATGCCGACGCCGCGGCCGGAAATGTCCGTCACCTGTTCGGCGGTCGAGAAGCCCGGCATGAAGATGAGTTGCCAGACGTCTTCATCGCTCATCGAGTCGCTGACCTGCATGCCCTGCTTCTGCGCCTTGGCGAGAATCTTGTCGTGGCGCGCAGGCTAGCGCCGCCGTCGCTCACTTCGATGACGATATTGCCGCCGTGATGCGCCGCCGACAGCACGAGCTGGCCGGTGTCGGCTTGCCTGCCGCGCGGCGCGCTTCCACGGTTTCGATGCCGTGATCGAGCGAATTGCGCACGAGGTGCGTGAGCGGATCGATGATGCGTTCGATCAGGCTCTTGTCGAGTTCGGTCGCCTGACCGAACGTGACCAGTTCCACTTCCTTGCCGAGCTTGCCGGCGATATCGCGCACCAAACGCGGGAAGCTGCTGAAGACGTAATCTATCGGCATCATGCGGATGGATATCACGGCTTCCTGGCAAGTCGCGCGCGTTGCGTTCGAGTTGCGCCATGCCGTTGAACAGGCGGTCGTGCAGCGCCGGATCGAAGGCGCTGGTGGTTTCCGCGAGCATGGCCTGCGTGATGACGAGTTCGCCCACCAGATACCAGATTGATGAGCTGATCCATCTTCTCGACGCCGACGCGGATCAAACTGCCTTCCGCCGATGCGGCGGCCTGCGGGCACGCCTTCTTTTCGGCTTCGCTCGCCGGAGCGGATGCGGCGGATGCAGCGGGCGCGGATACGCCGGCGGCGGGTCGTTGCGGAAGCGCGGGGGGTTCGGCCGCCGGCGCATCCGCTTCGGGTTGTTGGGCCGGCGCAGATGCAGACGCGTGCTGTGTCTGGATTGCGGCCGGCGGTTGCAGCGTGTGCTGGGCGTGCTCGGCTGCTTGTGCCGCCGTGGTCGGCGGTTCTTCACCGGCGTGCGCTGGTGCGTGTCCGCGACCGATGCTGATCTGCGATTCGTTGATGAGGAAGCAGCACACGGCCACGATGTCGTCGGCGCCG
>JAQFVJ010000347.1 GCA_029439525.1 Caballeronia sp. BR6202001591004 | reverse complement strand
GGCTTGCCGTCCATGGTGGCCCACTACACAAAAGCCGTGCCACACCGCGTACCATTTTGGTTCAAGCCTGTCATCACGTTTGGCTTGTTGATCTTAACGGCGTTTTACCAGAAAGTTCACATGTGTTGGGCGTACCCGCTCATTCCTCGCGCCTCAACGCCATCGTGCTAAGCAGATTCCATCGCCCCTCGCGGGTCGGTGTACCGGTCACCCGGTAGCTACTTTGTCCCCGGAGCTTCATACCGAGCTGTTACCGGCTCCGCATGTCCAGGTAGGGAACGGTTGATGGAACAACCGGTTTCATCAAGTCGTAGCTGCTCCCCGTGAAACAGAAATTCAAGCGACTTTTCAGGTCGCACATGTAGAACAACCTTAAATAAACAGGGGTTTGCAAAATGTATCCCCTTGTAACAAGGTAAATAAGTTGAATTGACTACGCTGACAAGCGTGTAAAAGGCTCCATAATTCGCTCCGGGTTTTCAACTAAAAAATGTGACAGGATTTTGTAGGTTGCGGTCAACCACGGAAGCGGAAGCGCGTTTGTTATTGTTCGTGCGCCACGCATTTTGAGATATGGACCCGGACTTGCTGGGGTCCGACCGCGTCAAATCCAAGTGAACAGCGACCCCGCTTTTTCACTCGAGCATCAGCCCCTTGCGCCGCGGGAAGCTTCGCCCGAGCCGAGCGATTCGCTACCGACGTCAACACGACAGTAGTTATTAGCCTGACCCAATTTAGGAGTATCACGACATGCGAATCGCTCAAATCGCACCCCTCCACGAAGCAGTTCCGCCGAAACTCTACGGCGGCACGGAACGCGTGGTGTCTTACCTGACTGAGGCACTCGTGGATGCCGGACACGATGTCACGCTCTTCGCGAGCGGTGATTCGCAGACGTTCGCCAAGCTCGAAGCCTTCTGCCCGCAGGCGCTGCGTCTCGACCCGACCATCCGCGACACGATGGCGCCGCACATGCTGCTGCTCGAGGAAGTCCGCCGCCGCGCCGACGAGTTCGACGTGCTGCACTTCCACATCGACTACTACCCGTTCTCGCTGTTCGCGCGCCAGTCGGTGCCGTTTCTGACGACCATGCACGGCCGTCTCGACTTGCCCGAACTGCAGCAGATCTTCAACACCTTCAGCGACGTGCCGGTGATTTCGATCTCGGACAATCAGCGCCAGCCGCTGACGCAAGCCAACTGGCTGTCGACGGTGTATCACGGCCTGCCAGAAAACCTGCTCAAGCCGATCCCCGATGTGAAGCCCGGCTATCTCGCGTTCCTCGGCCGCATCTCGCCGGAAAAGCGTGTCGACCGTGCAATCCGCATCGCGCAGGCCGCGGGCATGAAGATCAAGATCGCCGCGAAGCTCGACAAGGCCAACCGCGCCTATTACGATGAAAAAGAGATCAAGCCGCTGTTCGCGCTGCCGCACGTCGAGTACATCGGTGAAATCAGCGAAGCCGAAAAGACCGAGTTCCTCGGCAACGCGCACGCGCTGCTGTTCCCGATTGACTGGCCGGAGCCCTTCGGCCTGGTGATGATCGAAGCGATGGCCTGCGGTACGCCGGTGATCGCGTTCAATCGCGGTTCGGTGCCGGAAGTGATCGAAAACGGTGTGTCGGGCTTCGTCGTGGAAGACGAACTCAGCGCGATCGCCGCCGTAAAGCGCCTCGACACGCTGCCGCGCGCGAAGGTGCGTCAGGCGTTCGAACAGCGCTTCTCGTCAAAGGTGATGGCGGCCAACTACGGCACCGTCTACGAAGAACTGCTGCGCCAGAAGCGCCGCGCGGTACTGCGCGAAGTCAACGCGAGCTGAAGCAAAAGTTGCCGCCGCGGTCACGCGGCCTAGCACGAAAAACGTCCCGCGCGCTTTGAGGCGCGCGGGACGTTGTCGTAATAGCACACTCGAGCGCTCTCGAAACGAGCGCTCGACCACCAAGCGAGCGCGAAACCTCTGACGACATTTTCAATCTCCCTATAATGATCGGGCCTTGTTGCAAAGGGCGCTATGGCGTCGGGAGCGGCGGGGCGGCTGCACGCACTATCTTGTTGACAGGAGTTTTCTTTGGCGCGACCCAAGCAAATCAGCGCGAACCCGGCGCCGGGCGCGGGCACCGTCTTCGCATTACGGGCCATCGGCCTCGTGCTTGCGGCACAGTGGGTGTTCTCGATGTCGCAGATTGGCTACCTCTCCTCGTTGCGCGGGATGACTTTGTTTCCGTGGGCGTGCGTTAACGTCGTGCTCATCTTTTTGCTGATGACGCTGCCGGGCGCGGAGCGGCCGCTGCATGCTGCCGACCTGGTTGCGGCGGCGCTGCGCCTGGCTTCCCTCTTGATGTTCGCGTTCGCGGTGTTTGCCGTGAGCACGTTCGTGTGGGCGTCGGGCTGGCGGCGCTTCGTCAACGCGCTCGCTGAAACGAACGGCTGGCTGCTCATCGGACCGGCGCTCTATGCGATCGTCATGTGGATCTGCCGGCCGCGCGCCCTGTGGCGCACAAATATTGCGCCGCGCCGGTTTTCGATCGGCCGCTATGCGATCTCGCTCGATCCCGTCACGTGCCTCGCCGTGGTCTGGGCCGAAAGCCGCAAGCTCGGCCAGTACGACGACGCGCGCGAGCTTTCGGTGAAATGGCCCGAACCGCCGGCGGACGTGCCGTCGACCCATATGCTCGCGCCTGCCACCGATCCGCCGCGCCATCGGTCCGCGCGGACGGCGCTACGCGACGCGGCCTGTTCGCGCGGCGTCCCAAGGTCGAATTGCAGTGGAATTCGCCGGCGGCGGGGCACAATCACACGACGGTGTTTCGCGCGCCGCTTTCGAGCCTCGGCAATCGCAACGCGGCCAAGGCGCTCGACTCGATGCTGCGCCAGATCTGAGCGGAGCCGATGCACCGTACACGTCTTTCCCGTCGCCTGTAGGATATCGGAGGCAAGGGTGCTGATAAGTTGGTTGCTGGCCGCGATTCATCTTCTCGCTTTCGGTTTTGCGCTCGGCGCGGTGCTGGGGCGCGCCCGGGCGCTGCGGCGTCTCGATGTGACGCAGTCGGTCCAGGCCAACCAACTGCCTGCGCCTGCGCGATGTGTTTCGCTCTCGGATTCGGTGTGGGGCATTACCGCGATCGTGCTGATCGTGACCGGCGTGACGCGCGCGTTCGGCGGTTTCGAGAAAGGCGGCTCGACTATCTGCACGAGCCGCCTTTTCACCTGAAGATAACGGTGCTCGTGGTGATTCTGCTGATCGAGGTGTCGCCCCGATGCTCGCGCTGATCCGCTGGCGTGTGGCGCTGGCGCAGGGCGGGGCGATCGATCTCACACGCGCGAAGTGCTTCGCGTGGATGAGCGATCTCGAAGCCGGACTCCGTGAGATAGTGATCGCCGCGAGCGGCATGGCGCGCGGCGTGTGGGCGTCCTAGCTTTTTAATCGCGTATGTACGCAGGCGCCAGAATGAAAAGAAAAAAGCCCAAGTCGTGAGACTTGGGCTTTTTGATCTTCGGTGCTCGTTTTACCAACACCAGAAATTCTGGTGGGTAGTACTGGGATCGAACCTCGAACCAGTGACCCCTGCCGTCTGAAGGGAGTGCCTACCGAGAGCTAACCACCCGAACAACAAAAAAATATGTCAGGCGT
>JAQFVJ010000346.1 GCA_029439525.1 Caballeronia sp. BR6202001591004 | reverse complement strand
CCCCTCCTAGTTTTTACGCGATCGTTACGCATTTCGATGTGTGCCGACGCGCGGATTTCCTTGCGCGGCAATGGTCTGAACGATCAGCCTACGCGTTGCGCGGCGAAATCCTCGGCATCGACGTCGTAACCCGACGGTTCCCAGCGCACCGCGAACAGCGCGATCAGCCCGACGAGCGGCGCCGCCGCGATGATCCAAAACACTTTCGTGCCGAGCGCCGCCGACAACACCGGGAACAGGAACAGCGAGACCAGTCGAACTGGCGCGCATTAGCGTCTGATTGAAGCCGACACCGACGCCGCGCAGTGAAGTCGGATAGCTCAGCGACGCCAAGGTCATGCTGTGCGAGCCCGGCCCGATGCCTTGCTCGAGCAAGAACGCGGCGAGGAACGCGATCGCGAGCACGACCTGCGCGCTTGTCGCCGGCTTGCCGACGATCGCCAGCCCGACCAGCGCCGCCAACTGGAATGCATAGCCGATGACGGTCAGATTCCACGCGCCGAACTTCGGCACGATGCGCACGGAAATCAGCCCGCCGGCGAACGCGAAGCAGAGATTGAGCGCGAGCGACGCGAGAATCGTCGTCAGCACGGACTGCGCGAGGAAGCTGGAGATGATCACCGGCAGGCCGAACGCGATGGCGTTGTACGCGAGGACGATGCGATCGCAATGCCCGTCGCCAGCATGGTGCGGCGCGATACACGCCACGAAGCAGCGCGGCATAGTTGCTCCACGAAGCGCGGCGCGCTTTCGGCGCATTCGCGGCGGTGGCGGAGGGCGCGTCTACGCGGGCATCGATGCCGTAGGAGCGCTTGAGGATATCGGCGGCGCCGTGGAGGTCGCCCTGATTCGCGGCCCAGGCCGGCGATTCGCTCATGTACCGGCTGCGGATCATGATGATCGCGATCGCCGCGTACCACGTCGGGCACCACATCGCGACGCGCGCCGCTTTGTTGCCGCGGCCCTACAGTCGTGTGAGAATTCGGCGAGAAACGCCATCGCCACCGGCAAGTCGGTGCCAACGCCCAGTCCCATCACAAAGCGCGCTCCGCCGAGCACCCACGCGTTCGGCACGAGTGCGCACGCGATCGTGGTGACGACGAAAAAGAACATATCGGCCATGAACACACGATAACGGCCTACTTTGTCTGTGAAATAGCCGCCGAGAAACGCGCCGATGATCGCGCCGAAGGTGATCGCGGATGCGACGAAACCGGTTCCGGTCAGCGTTAGCGAAAATTCGCGCGCTGCGATTGCGCCAGCCGATGGAGATTGAATGCATCGACGGGCATGCGGGCGCCGATTCCTTCTTCTTTTTCGGCTTGTTGTCGATCTGGCGCGGCATTGCCTGCAACATCTGGCGCGCGTTCTGGAAGTCGCCGCGCCAGAGAATGGCAATGTCTTCGCAGGCAAGACGATATGCGTGGCCGGCCATCATCTGGTCATCGCCGATCACGACGCGCTTCGGCGGCTGGTTGCCGCTTTCCGATCGCCAGCGGGCGGTGCGGTCTTCGCCATCTTCTTCCCAGTGAAGGAAGTTGCGGACGGTCGGTGTTGGTGCTGTTCGATTGCATGGTGTGTCGAGCGAACCGGCGTGAGCCGGCAATTAATGAGTTGACGGCATTTTGAGGCCATTTGAGTCTCATGGGCGGATTTCCGTTCGATCACACGACGTCGACTTAGCGTGAATCCAGCCGCGAGAGCGCAGGCCGATCAGGCACAATTCCTCCTTTGTCCGGAACGCGTGGCCCAATGAAATCGAAAGTTTTCGCCGCCATCGGTTCGGCTGCATTAACTGCTTTCACGACTTTCGCGCCGCACGCGTGGTCAGCGGAACCCGACAACGAACGCTGGGTGAGCGCGTGGGGAACGGCGCTCCAGTTGATCCCGCAGATCGCGAACCTGCTGCCGCTTTATCGTGCGCCGGAGGTCGGAGATCGGACCGTTCGGCAGGTGATTTATCCGCAATTGGCTGGCAAGCAGATGCGGCTGCGGATCAGCAATCTATTTGGAACGGAGCCGCTCGTCGTCGAATCGATGAGCGTCGCGCGCGCGGTTTCGGGAAGCAGTGCGTCGATTCGGCCGGGGAGCGCGCGGCCGGTACTGTTCAGCGGGCACAAGAACGTGACGGTCGCGCCCGGCGCACAGGTGACAAGCGATGCAGTGAATGTCGATGTTGCCGCCTTTCAGCCGCTGACGGTCAGCACATCTGTGGGGAAGGATCAGAAGCTGGTCGCGTGGCATCGTATATCGAGCCAGGTGAATTACGTTTCGACGCCCGGCGATCACACGGACGATCCGTCCGCCGGCGCTTACCGTGCGCGATTCACTCAATATGCGTGGCTGACGAATGTCTCGGTCGAAAGCCCGACGGCGCAGACGATCGTCGCAATCGGCGATTCCATCACGGACGGCATGCGCTCATCGCTCAATGCGAACCGGCGCTGGCCCGATGCGCTCGGCAAGCGGATCGCCGAGAAAAGCGGTGGGCAGGCAGCGATCGTGAATGCGGGAATCAGCGGGAATCGGCTACTGAGCAATTCGGCCTGCTACGGCGAGGCGGTGGTGAACCGGTTCGAGCGTGACGCGCTTCGTCAGCCGGGCGTGCGGGCGATCATCGTGCTAATTGGCATCAATGACATCAATTTCGCTGCGATGCCGGCGCACGGGGGCCTCGACTGCGATGCGCCGCATACCGAGGTCAACGCGGATGCGCTTGTGCGCGGGTATCAGCGGCTGATCGCACAGGCGCATCCACGCGGCATCAAGATTTACGGCGCGACGCTGACGCCGGCCTCGCTGCCGCCCGAGCGCGAGGCGATTCGCAAGGTGGTCAATGCGTCGATCCGCTCAAGTCGAGCGTTCGATGGCGTGATCGACTTCGACGAGGCGCTGCATGATCCCGCGCGTCCGACCGAGCTGCAGCGCCGGTATGACAGTGGCGACCATATTCATCCGAGCGACGCCGGTTACGCCGCGATGGCCGCTGTCGTGCCGATCGACGCGGTGCTCAGAGGCTCGAAGCAGGCGCATT
>JAQFVJ010000345.1 GCA_029439525.1 Caballeronia sp. BR6202001591004 | reverse complement strand
CCAATATGGATTCTTAAGGTAATCGAGCCGCATCGTGCCGCCCGTCGACGGCGCGTTCACGAATCGCAGCTTGCGCCGACATAAATCCCGACGTGCGAATGCGGCCGTCCCGTCGTGTTGAAGAAAATCAGGTCGCCAGGCGCGATCTCATCCGGCTCGATGGCACGCCCGCTCATTTCCGCCGTGGTGCGGGGCAACTGCACCGACGCCGCGCGATCCACCACGTAACGCACGAGCCCGCTGCAGTCGAATCCCGCATCCAGATTATGCCCCAGCGATACGGCACGCCGACGAGCGCTATCGCCTGAATGGAGATTTCCTCGCACCCGATGCTGTGATCGACGAAGGTCGGGAAGCCAGGCGGCGGCTTGTAGGTGGGATTCGCGGCGGTGCTGGCAGACGTCGGCTTGCGCGTCATCTGCTGCGGCGCGAATCTACACGCGGCAAGCAGAAAGGACACAAGCAACAGCAGCCAGATTCGACGCATTTGAAAAAGGCGAGCGAAATCTCGCCTTCGGAGGGCAGTGTGCCGATACTAGCCCGCCAAACGGCCGTGCGGCAAGCGTTCTTCAGGATTTACTTCAACTTTGCGTCGTAAGTGTTGCCCTTGCGAAAGGTTCAGACGAAAAAAACAGCCCGGCGGAGCGACCCGCCGGGCCGTTCATCGAGCTTCCGATGATGAAGCCGTGCTTACAGAATGTCGGACGCGTAATCCGCGAGGCGCGAGCGCTCGCCGCGCGCGAGCGTCACGTGGCCGCTGTGCGTCCAGCCTTTGAAGCGGTCCACGACGTACGTCAGCCCCGAACTGCCTTCGGTCAGATACGGCGTGTCGATCTGCGCGATATTGCCCAGACACACGATCTTCGTGCCCGGACCCGCGCGCGTGACAAGCGTTTTCATCTGCTTGGGCGTCAGGTTCTGCGCCTCGTCGATGATCACGTACTTGTCGACGAACGTGCGTCCACGCATGAAGTTCATGCTCTTGACCTTTAGGCGCGAGCGGATCAGTTCCTGCGTCGCCGCGCGGCCCCATTCGCCGGCTGCGTCGTCGGTCTTCTGCAGGACTTCGAGGTTGTCGTCGAAGGCGCCCATCCATGGCTGCATCTTCTCTTCCTCGGTGCCCGGCAAAAAGCCGATGTCCTCGCCGACCGGCACCGTCGCGCGCGTCACAATGATCTCGTTGTAGCGCTTGTCGTCGAGCACTTGCGCGAGACCCGCGGCGAGCGCCATCAGTGTCTTGCCGGTACCGGCCTGACCGAGCAGCGTGACGAAATCGACTTCCGGGTTCATCAGCAGGTTGAGCGCGAAGTTCTGCTCGCGATTGCGCGCCGTGATGCCCCACACGTTGTTCTTGTGATGGCCGTAGTCACGCAATGTCTGAAGCAGCGCGGTCCTACCGTTCAGTTCGCGCACGACCGCGTGAAACGACGGCTCGCCGTTCTGCGGCTCCAGATAGACGAACTCGTTGACGAGCATCGACGGACACAGCGGACGGGTGATGCGGTAATACGTCGTGCCGGTTTGGGTGTCCTGCCAGCTTTCCATGCCCTTCGCGTGCTTGGTCCAGAAGTCCTGCGGCAACGCGCGCACGCCGGAGTAGAGCAGGTCCTTGTCTTCGAGAACCTGATCGTTGAAGTAGTCTTCGGCAGGCAGGCCGAGCGCGTGCGCCTTGATGCGCATGTTGATGTCCTTCGACACCAGCACGACCTGACGATCCGGGCGCTTCTTCTGCAACGCGCGCACGACGCCGAGAATCTGGTTGTCCGCCTTGCCGACGGGCAGGCCTTCGACCGGTTCGATGTCGGTGAGCGTGGTCTGGAAGAACAGGCGGCCGAGCGCATCGCGGTTGCCTTGCGCGGCGAGCGGAATGCCGTCCGACATCTTGCCCGCGTGCGCGACGAGCGCATCGAGCGTGCGGCTCACCTGACGCGCATTGCGCGCCACTTCCGACATGCCCTTCTTGTGGTTGTCGAGTTCTTCCAACGTCATCATCGGCAGATAGACGTCGTGCTCCTCGAAGCGGAACAGCGAACTCGGATCGTGCATCAGCACGTTGGTGTCGAGCACGAACAGCTTGCGCAGTTCAGCTTTCTGCGCCACGCGCTGACGGCGTTTGGGTTGCGCGCCCGTGTCTTTCGCTCCGGCGGGCGCGGGGGCGACGGGCGCATCGGCGCGTTGGGTACGCTCGGTGCGCGCTTCAGCGACTTCAGGAACATCGTCCTGCGTCTCTTCGCGTTTCGAACGGGCGGCAGGCACCGGCTGCAACAGCGCGGCGGTCTGTTTGGTCTTGCGGCCACGCGTGGGCACGGTGCCCGGCGCGGGCGGCGGCATGATGCCCTCGGTGGGCGGGTCCGCCGGAATTTGGGTCAGCATGTCGCTCGCGATCGCGCGCAAAGTATGCGCGGCGTGCGCGGCGGGACGCTCGACGGCAACGGTCTGGACTGCGCCGTAAGCGTCGTCTTCAGGTGCCACGGCCGTCTTCTTCGACTGCTTCGACGGCTGTGCTTTGGCCTTGTACTCTTCAGCCGGCAGGAGATGGCCGAGCTTGGCCGGGGCGGTAGGCAAAGGCATGGGTGCTCCCTCGAAAGGAATCGGGTCGTGTCAGCGAGACATGTGCCGCAGTTTGCGCCCGGTGACGCGCTTCATTGTCGAAAACACCGGTTCGCCTAAGTTTCGATCTTCTCCTTGGAGGTTGCATCACTACCATCGTGCGCCGAAAAAACGTAGCATTTGCGCGACGCCAAATTAAAAAAGCCGTTGTTCCGACTCCCGGAACCAGCGGCTGACTACAGCTTTAGAGTGCCCGCGCCGTACCCGTTCCACTATGCCGGGATCCATGCCGACAACCCCACACCACACGGCGCGCGGCGGCTCGCGCAGAAAAACGGGAAATGGGGAGGAACAGGCGCTCATTACGAATCAATATAACGTGCATCAAATCGCTTGTACAGCTCGACAATCTCGTCGACATGCCCCGGTACCTGGATGCCGCGGAATTCCTGTCGCAGCAAGCCTTTCGCGTCGATGAGGAAGGTTGAACGCTCGATGCCGCGCACTTCCTTGCCGTACATCTTCTTCATCTTGATGACGCCGAATTGCGCGCAGATGGCCTCGTCCGCATCCGATACGAGCGTAAACGGCAGTTCGAGCTTCGCCTTGAAGTTTTCGTGCGATTTCACGCTGTCGCGCGAGATGCCGACCACTTCCGCGCCGATGGCGGTGAACTGGTCGTAGGCATCGCGAAATTGCAGGTTTTCCTGAGTGCAGCCCGGCGTGTTGTCCTTGGGATAGAAGAACAGCACGACTTTTCTGCCGCGCAGGCTTGATAACGTGAATTCGCCACCGGTGGCGGGTGCGGTGAAGTCGGGGACGGGCTGGTCGACTGAGACTGGCACGAAGGTTTCTCCGGTTGTTCTGGTTGTGAGAAAGGGCGTGCGTG
>JAQFVJ010000344.1 GCA_029439525.1 Caballeronia sp. BR6202001591004 | reverse complement strand
CATGGTCGTCGATATCGGCGGCGGCACGACGGAAGTCGGCGTCATCTCGCTGGGCGGCATCGTGTACAAGGGTTCGGTGCGCGCCGGCGGCGACAAGTTTGATGAAGCCATCGTTAACTACATCCGCCGCAATTACGGCATGTTGATCGGCGAGCAAACCGCCGAAGCCATCAAGAAGGAAATCGGCTCGGCGTTCCCCGGCTCCGAAGTCAAGGAGATGGAAGTCAAGGGGCGTAATCTTTCCGAAGGGATTCCGCGCAGCTTCACCATTTCGAGCAACGAAATCCTCGAAGCGCTGACGGACCCGCTGAACCAGATCGTTTCCTCCGTGAAGATCGCGCTCGAACAGACGCCGCCGGAACTCGGTGCGGACATCGCCGAGCGCGGCATGATGCTGACGGGCGGCGGCGCGCTCCTGCGCGATCTCGACCGTCTGCTCGCGGAAGAAACCGGCTTGCCGGTGCTCGTCGCCGAAGATCCGCTGACCTGCGTGGTGCGCGGTTCGGGCATGGCGCTCGAGCGCATGGACAAGCTCGGCAGCATCTTCTCCTACGAGTGATCCTTCTGCATTCGGCGTCCGGACCTCGACGCTTCGCCGAAGCACAACCCGAAGCATTCGCGTCACGCGACGCGCGCCCGGCCCGGCACCAGTCCGGGCCGTTGTCGAAACAGCGTAGGGCAGGTTCCGCCACGAGCGACAAAGCCTGCAAGCATCGATCCATCCGTTCACGCCCTCGGCGCCGACCATGGAATACAGTCCGCCGCCCCTTTTCAAGCAAGGCCCTTCAGCGCTCGCGCGCCTGATTTTCTTTGTCGTGCTCGCGATCGCGCTGCTGATTTCGGACGCGCGTTACAACACGCTCGAGATCTTGCGGGGCATTCTTGGCGCGGGGCTTTACCCGCTCCAGCGCGCGGCGCTCGTGCCGCGTGACATCTTCATGGGCGCGGCGGATCTCGCGGTGACCAGCGCGACCCTGCGCAGCGAAAATTCCAAGCTCAAGGAAAAGAATCTCGAACTGTCCGTGAAGGCCGGCGACGCGACGCAACTCGCCGTCGAGGATGCGCATTTGCGCGCCTTGCTGAATCTGCAATCGCGTGCAACTACGGACGAAACCCCCGCCGAAATCCAGTACGATACGCGTGATCCTTTCACGCAGAAAGTCGTGATCGGCAAAGGCTCGCAGCAAGGCATCCAGGACGGCGCGCCGGTGGTTACCGAAGACGGCGTGATCGGGCAGGTTACGCGTGTGTTCCCGCTGCAATCGGAAGTTACGCTGCTGACGGACAAGGATCAGGCCGTGCCGGTGCAGATCGCGCGCACGAGCTTGCGCAGCGTCATCTACGGCACGCCGAAGGGCGATACGCTCGATCTGCGCTTCGTGCCCATTAGCGCGGACGTGCAGGTCGGCGACGAACTCGTGACGAGCGGCCTCGACGGCATCTATCCGCCGGGACTTCCGGTGGCGAAGGTGCTGCGCGTTGACAAGCAGGCGGACACGGCGTTCGCGCGCGTGGTGTGCAGTCCCATCGCCGTCGTGCGTGGCACGCGTCAGTTGCTCGTGTTGCACTACAACCTGAACGAGCCGCCCAATCCGATCGAAGTCGAAGCAGCCGCGGTCGCCAAGGATGCGAAAGAGAACAAGGGCAAGAAGAAGACCGTGCCCAAGGCTGCGGCGGCATTCGGCGCGAGCGG
>JAQFVJ010000343.1 GCA_029439525.1 Caballeronia sp. BR6202001591004 | reverse complement strand
GACGACTTCACGCAAAGTAAACTAATTAGCAGCAACTTGACGAAAGTTACACGATGTAACGGCAAGACTACATCGGACGATGCCGCCTAATTTAGTAGGGTTCCACGCAATATACTCTTGAGATTTTATGGCGTCAGGCAGACATCGACGGCTCGCGAGTCTGTCTGCGGCGTTGCAACAATGGATATTCCACCAGAGAATGATGACGATAGCTTTGCCCACTCCCTTCTGGATCTACATCACGGTGTTCGGCAGTGTCGGTATCATGGCGCCGGTCGCGCTGGCCGTCGCCGCGTGGCTCGCACTTGGTTACCGATGGAAGTACACCTTCACATAGCTCGGGCTCCTCGGCGCGGGGAGCAGACTGGTCGCGCTGACCAAGATCGCGTTTCTCGGCTGGGGCGTGGGTGTGCGGACGCTCGATTTCACGGGCATCAGCGGGCATGCGCTGATGTCCACCGCCCGTCTAACGGTCGCGATATTCGTCGCGCTGCTGCCGGCGCGCGGCGCCATGCCCGGAGCGGGTGTCGTGGCGGGTCTGCTGCTGGGTGTGCTGGTGGGCGTGTCGCGCGTCGGAATACGCATTCGATCGGAAGTGGGGTGACGGGATGCGCGCTTAGCGCCGTCGTCGCGCTCGGCTTTGAGTTCGTCAACGGCTTCCACGACACGGCCAACGCCGTTGCAACCATGATCTACACGCACTCTTTGACGCCTAACCTGGCGGTCGTCTAGTCGGGCGCATGGAACTTCATCGGCGTGCTGATTTCCAGCGGCACGGTGGCGTTCAGCATCCTGCAACTGCTGCCAGTGGAACTGATCATCGGCGTGGGCAGCTCACAAGGCTTCGCGATGGTGTTCGCGCTGCTGATCGCGGCGATCATCTGGAACCTTGGCAAGTGGGCGTTCGGCCTGCCGTCGTCGAGCTCGCATACGCTAATCGGTTCGGTGATCGGCGTCGGTCTGATGAACCAGATGCTGCACGGCACCTCGGGCGTGGACTGGTCGCAGGCGCTGGGTGTCGCAAGTCGCTGCTGTTCTCGCCGACCGTCGGTTTCGTGCTCGCCGCGTTCCTGCTCTACGTGCTGAAGCTGGTCGTGCACGTGCCGGCGCTCTACAAGGAGCCGGAAAAGAACGCGCCGCTGCCGTTCTGGATTCGCTGCCTGCTGATCCTCACGTGTACCGGCGTGTCGTTCGCGCACGGCTCGAATGACGGCTAGAAAGGCATGGGCCTCATCATGCTCATCCTGATCGGCACGGTGCCGACCGTTACGCGCTCAACAAGGCGGTGACGCCGGCCGGACGCAGACGTTTTTGGCGGTGAGCCACAGCGCCTCCGAAGTGCTGCAGAAGTACAGCAACAACACGCCGGCCGCCGCCGATACGCGTGCCGCCATCGAGAAATACGTGCAAACGAAGACTGTCGCGCCGGACACCATCGCGTCGCTCAAAGGTCTCGTCGATTCGATCGATTCGCAAGTGCGCCCTCACGACACCGTGTCGAACGTGCCGCAGGGCATGGTCCGCAACGAGATATACGTCGCGTCGGAAGCGCTGCGCATCATGGACAAGCAGAAAGCCCACGCATTCTCGAAGGATGACGGCGCGGTGCTCAACAACTACAAGAAGCAACTCGATCACTCGACCAAGTTCATCCCGACGTGGGTGAAGGTCGCGGTTGCGCTGGGCCTCGGCACGATGGTCGGCTGGAAGCGCATCGTCGTGACGGTCGGCGAGCGTATCGGCAAGACGCACCTGACGTATGGACAGGGCGCATCGGCGGAACTAGTCGCGATGCTGACCATCAATATGGCGGATGCCTACGGCCTGCCGGTCAGTACGACGCACGTGCTGTCGTCGGGCGTGGCCGGCACGATGGATGGCCAACGGCTCCGGCCTGCAATGGAGCACTGTCGCAATCTCGCGCTCGCGTGGATTTTGACGCTGCCAGTGTCGATCCTGCTGTCGGGCGCGCTGTTCTGGGTGTTCGGCATTTTCTGATCGTGATCTGCGCGAAGGACAGCGGTTTGGCCGCTGCCCTTCGCGCGTTTTATAAGTTTTGCCAACGGTCAGCTCAGCTTTTCCTTACTACACAATCGCGGCATCGCAGGCCCGCGCGTCCGAAACGGCGCGCGGGCCTTTTGTCATGGGATTCGCGCCTCGTTGGCACAGCCATTGCTCGAATAGCCACGTCAATCGCAAAGACACCAGCCAGCGGGCTAGAGCCGCTGCCAACCGACGTGCCGCAGTCAAGGGG
>JAQFVJ010000342.1 GCA_029439525.1 Caballeronia sp. BR6202001591004 | reverse complement strand
ATCGCTGGTGGCGAAAGTCATGGACGGACTCGTCTCCGGAATCGTCGAGCAGAAATACGGCGCGATACTGCCGCCGCCGCAAGACATTCTCTCGAAGGAATTCGAGTGAGCCGCACCGTCATGCGCGAGGCGCTCTCCATGCTGCTCGCGCAGCATATGCTGGACGTGCGCCTTAAAACGGGCACGCGCATCCAGCCGATGAGCGACTGGCGTCTCATCGATGAAGACGTCGTGAGCTGGCGCTTTCGCGCGAAGCTCGATCAGACGTTCCTTCGCGATGTAATCGAATTCCGCATGCTCATCGAGCCACGCGCGGTCGGGCTGGCCGCTGTGCGCGATGCCGGACGAGATCGCGGGCATCCGCGATGCGTTCGATGCGCTGTCGCGTCTGCAGGTGGGCGAGCCGGAATATCAGGCGGCCGATGAAGTGCTGCATATGCGGATCGTTGCCGCCAGCGGTAACCAATTCTTTCGCCAGATGACGGCAATCGTGCGCGGCACGCTGGTGACGGTCAATCCGCTCGTCGACGGCATCGAGTCCGTGCGCGCGGCGACGCTCGCCGCGCAGCGTAGTGCGGTCGAGGCGATCGAGGCGAAGGATCCGGCCGCCGCCGAGCGCCCGACGCGCGATCTGGTCGATCTCGCGGCGGAAGAAGTGGGCCGCGCGTTCTCGCTGGAGCGCACGAGCGCGCAACCCGCGTCGCCGCAGCCGAACATCAACGCTTCCGCGGGCGCCTGAAGCAGGGGCGTCGGATCACGCGCGAGCGTTGGCAGAAGTCTTCGTTTCACGTAATGAAGCCGGGGTTGGTCCCGGCTTTATTGCTTCTTCTGCGACTGCGGGTGGGGCTGTGAGTCGGCGCGCGATGCGATCAGGCACAATGCGTCGCACGACGAACACTTTGCAGGAGGCAAGTTTGAGCAACATCGCAACGATACGTTGGGGCATCGTCGGCGCGGGACGCATCGCGCGGCGTTTTGCGGAAAGCTTCGCGCATGTCGAAGGCACCACGCTGGCGGCGGTATGGTCGCGACGCGAGGAATCCACGCGCGCTTGCGGATGCATTCGGCGCGCGCCAGCGCCAGCGACAGCTTCGACGCCTTGCTCGAAGACATCGACGCGCTTTATATCGCGACGATGCAGGACAGTCACCCGGACTATGCATTGCGTGCGTTCGCGGCGGGCAAGGCCGTGTTGTGCGAGAAGCCGGCGGCGGTCAACGCGCGCGTTGCAGGGCATGATCGACGTGGCGCGCGAAAAGAAGCTGCTCTTCATGGAGGCGATGAAGCCGCCGTTTTATCCGCTGTATTGGCGCTTGCGCGAACACTTGCAGAGCGATCCGATCGGCGAGATCGGGCTTGTGCGCGCGGGGTGTTCGATGGCCAATGTGTCGCTCGATCATCCGTCGTTCTCGATGGAAGTCGGTGGCGGCGCGCTGCTCGATATCGGCATCTATGAAGCGTTCCGCGCGGTCGACTGGCTCGGGGAAGCGCTCGATATGCAGACCATCGGCCGGCTTGGCAGCACGGGCGTCGATGTGTTCGCGAGTTTCAGTTTCAATGTGCGGCATGAGCGCGGCATCGCGCAGCTATTTTGCGGACTCGATCTGCAAGGGTGCGGCGATGCGCTTATCGGCGGGACGCGCGGGACGGTGAGCATTCTTGAGAACTGGTGGAATCCGGTGCGGGCGACGATCGCCTATACGGACGGGCGCAAGATCGAACTCGATGAGTCTTTCACCGGCGGCGGGCTCAATTACGAGGCGGCGCATTTTTGTGAGTTGCTGCGGGCGGGGGAGATCGAGAGTCTGATCATGTCGCATGCTACTTCGATGAGGATGATTGCCATCATCGATGCGGCTCGGCGGGATCTTGAACTTCGGTTTTCTTTTGAGTCTGAATGATCGTATGGGCTTTCTTTGGGCGGGTGCTGCTTTCAGCAGCAAGCAGTACCGCAAGAAGGCCTAATGCCGCCCGGGCAACGCAAGCCTCCGTTCAAACCGCCGCTGCACAAACTCAAGCACACTACAAAGCACCATTAAACAAACGCAGCTGCGAGATAAAGCGGCAAAGGTTGATAAGTAGCGGCAATGACCTCTTGAGCGGACCTCAACAACTCGGTCACGGTAATGACCGCACAAGCGACGTATCCTTGATCAGGCTAATAAGGCTGTTAGAAAGACTAGGAACCGCGATCCGCCGCGCCTGCGGCCCGATTACATACCGAAGCGTCTGCGCACGCGACAACCCGAGGCTGTAAGCGGCAAGCCACTGCCCATTGGGAATCCCTAAGATAGCGCCGCGCATGCTTTCAGAAAGATACGCAGCGACATTGGCAGACAACGCAATCACGCCCGCCGGTGTCGGCTCCAGCGACACGCCGGTGCTCGGCACGCCATAATAGATCACGAAAATCTGCACGAGCAACGGCGTGCCGCGCATCACGCTGACATAGACGCGCCCGATCGCGACGAGCACGCGATTCTGGCTGATGCCCATCAACGCGAGCACGACTTCGGCGATCAGGCCGAAGAACATCGAATAGAGCGCGAACTTGACCGTCAGCAGCGCGCCTTGCGCCAGCACCGGCGCCGATTGGACGAGCAGGGATGTGGTGGACATTTAACGGAAGCGAAACGATAAACGTGCGTGGGGGCAAAATAATCGGCACATCATAAACCGGACACGAAAACCGGCATAGGGGACAGTCAACGCTGACTGTGTCCCTGCCACACCACCCGGCATGCGGGTCCGCGCCGGGCGGTTCAGGAAGTTGGGTCATGAGAGACGGGGCAGACCCAGCCGATCGAACCATGCGATATGGT
>JAQFVJ010000341.1 GCA_029439525.1 Caballeronia sp. BR6202001591004 | reverse complement strand
GGAAGGCGACGTCGTGCACGCGGACGAAGTGCTCGCGGCCATCGATACCGAGGCGAAGGCGTCCGCGGCTGCCGGCTCCGGTCCTGGCGGCTACATCGCCGCGATCCGCGCAGCTCGGCAAAAAGGTCGCCTGCGTCGAGGAATGGATCAACCCCACCGGCAAGCCGAAGCTCGGTGGCACGTGTCTGAACGTCGTCTGCATTCCGTCGAAGGGGCTGCTCGCTTCGTCAGAGCAATTCGAGAAGGCGAAGCTGCATTTCGGCGACCTCGGCATCACCATGGACAACCTCGCCGTCGATGTCGACAAGATGGTCAAGCGCAAGGAAGCCATCGTGGAAAGAATTACCGGTGGCGTCGAGTTCCTGTTCCGCAAGAACAAGATCACCTGGCGAAAGGTCACGGCAAGCTCGCCGGCAAGGACGGCGACAATTACAAGATCGACGTCAGCGGCGACGGCAAGACCGAATCGCACACCGCGCAGTACGTGATCATCGCGACGGGTTCGAAGGTGCGCCATCTGCCGAATGTGCCGGTGGACAACAAAATCGTTTCCGATAACGAAGGCGCGCTCGCTTTCGATACCGCGCCGAAGAAGCTCGCCGTGATCGGCGCGGGCGTGATCGGGCTGGAACTGGGCTCGGTGTGGCGCCGCCTCGGCGCGGAAGTGACGATTCTTCTCGAAGCGCTGCCCGATTTCCTCGGCACGACCGATACCGCGCTACAAAAGGAAGCCGCCAAGCTGTTCAAGAAGCAAGGGCTGACGATTCACCTCGGCGTGAAGATCGATGGCGTGAAGGCGGCCGACAAGAGCGTGTCCATCTCCTACAAGGACAAGGACGGCAACGCGCAGGCTGGACGCGGATCGCCTGATCGTGTCCATCGGCCGCGTGCCGAACACGGATGACCTCGGCATCGATTCGATTGGCCTTGCCACCGACGAGCACGGCTTCATTCCCGTCGACGGACATTGCGCGACGAAAGTCCCGAACGTCTACGCCATCGGCGATGTCGTGCGTGGCCCGATGCGCGCACACAAGGCGGAAAACGAAGGAAGGCGTGCTGGTGGCGGAAATCATCGACGGGCAGAAGCCGCATATCGACTACAACTGCATCCCGTGGGTGATCTACACGCATCCGGAAATCGCCTGGGTCGGGCAGACGGAACAGGCGCTGAAGGCCGAAGGTCGCGAGTTCAAGACCGGCCAGTTCCTGATGCTCGCCAACGGCCGCGCGATGGGCATCGGCGAGACGGACGGCTTCATCAAGGTAATCGCGGACGCCAGGACCGACGAGATCCTCGGCGTACACATCATCTCGGCAAACGCGTCGGATTTGATCGCCGAAGCGGTCGTCGCGATAGAGTTCAAGGCGGCGTCGGAAGATATCGGCCGTATCTGCCATCCGCATCCTTCACTTTCCGAAGTGATGCGCGAGGCGGCGCTGGCCGTCGACAAGCGCACCTTGAATATCTAGACGCGCTCAAACCCGTCTCCGCATCCACACCCGCAGCAACGAATAGAGCCGGTCGATGTCGATCGGCTTGGCCAGATAATCGCTCGCGCCCGCCGCGAGGCATTGCTCCTGATCGTCCTTCATCGCCTTCGCGGTGATCGCGATGATCGGGAGCTTCCTGAAGCGCGCATCATCGCAGATGCGCCGCGTCGCTTCCAGCCCGTCCATGCCGGGCATCATCATGTCCATCAGCACGACGTCGATATCCGGGTTCGCGTCGAGCGAGTCGATCGCCTCGAAACCGTTGCGCGCGATATCGACCTTCAAGCCCTGGTGCTCCAGCGCGCTCGACAGCGAGAAGATATTGCGGATGTCATCATCGCACAGCAGCACGCGCTTGATCTTCTGGCCGCTCTTTTCTTCGAGCCGCTGGAAAACGCGGTCAGTTGCTCGCGCGTGGTCGGCTTCACTGCATCACTGCATAACCGATCGCGCTGAGATGCAGTGTCACCTCGCTCCGGTCCGATGCCGACACCACATGCGCCGGAATATGCCGCGTCTTCGGATTCGCCTTCAACTCCTGCAACACCACGAGACCCGAACGGTCTCCGGCAGCCGATATCGAGCAGGATCGCACTCGGCGAGCGCTCCTGCGCGACGCGCAATGCATCCGCCGCCGTGCCGCAGACGATGCATCGATACTTCCGCTCATGCGCGAGATCGAGCAGTACCTGCGCGAGCCCGGTTCGTCCTCGATGACGAGCACGACGCGACCCGCGCTCACGTCGCTGCGATCGTCGTCGATGACGTGGCTTGCTGCGATCGGTTCGGGAGGCACTTCGATGACCGCGGGCGCTTTCTCAACGGCCGGCGCCTCCGCGCCGTAAGCAATCGGGATGGTCAGCGTAAACGTGCTGCCCGCGCCGAGCATGCTGTGCAGCGACACCGAACCGCCGCGCAGCCACGCG
>JAQFVJ010000340.1 GCA_029439525.1 Caballeronia sp. BR6202001591004 | reverse complement strand
GCATCCGCTTCGAACGGCTCGCCTTCATCCACGTGGCCTTCATGAAAATCGCTTGCTGCATCATATGCTGGCGACAATTGCGAACGTCATTTTGTTAATGACTCTTAGGCCGCCTCGACGGGTGGTTCGGTCATTCTGCGACGAAAACCCTCGCGCTACGCCGCGCGTTGACGAGCTTTCGTTCCTATGTGGTATCGGCAAGCGAGCATACAGGCTTGAGCCGTATGAACAAAAAAATGCGGCTGCGGCGCGGTTAGAGCGCCGCTTCGTTTCCCACTGATTGGGACGAAGCCGGGTCGGCGGCGAAGCGCTCGCGATACGCCTGGGGCGACACGCCCGCGAAACTGCTGGGGACACGTATGCATTGGAACGCGAATACGTCGCCGATGAAAACATCCTCAACTCGACGCGTGCGACCGACTTCACCACGCCGAAAAGCGCTGTTTCGAAGCTCTTTTGCGATGCGACGCTCAAGCTCACGAAAGATTGCGCATTCGCGCGGCGCATCGTCAATAGCGGACGGCTGTCGGTGCCGGCGGTACTGCGCAATTCGCCACTCTCAATACGCCCGATGCATCCGCTGACACCTTCGACTGCGACACCTTCGATTGCGCGATGACGCCCGGCACAGCCTGCGCCGATGCGCCCGTGTGCGCGAACGGCGTCGCTGCATGGCTGCTCGCGCATACGCACGGCGGCGCGTTCACGGGCATGTATTTCTGCGGCCTGAACGACGATCCGCACACGTGCGAGCAGCATCTCGCATCGCTGTCTTCATCGACGATACCGGTGCGCGCATTGATCGTCGTGCCGAAGGACATGGCGTGCGCGGTGCAAGGCATCGACGTGATCGAGGATAGCGAAGGCATCGTCGCGCATCGCTTCGATGCACGTCCCGGCACGTTCTATCTGTTGCATCCGGACCAGCATGTCTGCGCGCGCTGGCGTGCTTTCGACACGGCAGCGGTGATGGCGGCCGTCAGGCGTGCCACCTGTGCAACGAATGAGTGCATATGAAGCTGAATAACGAAGTGAATCTCGCGGACCCGGACGCGTTCTACGAGCGCCTCATTGACACGCACAACGGCTTGTCCGACGAAGCGAGCCAGATGCTCAACGCAAAGCTCGTGCTGCTGCTCGCGAATCATATCGGCAACATGGATGTGATCGGCAAAGCATTCGCCGTCGCGCGACGCGGCCTTGTCGCGGATTAAGCCTTGAAGACAAGGGACAAGGCCCACCCCGTATCGCAAATGAATCTGCCGATGCGATCGATATCGTCAAGCGGCAGCGTGGGCAACGCGGCATCGATCGCATCCGGTTCGTCGGTCGCGACGGCGAGAATCTCGACATCGTTCTTGTAAAGCGGCGCGATGCCCGTCCGACTTCGAGACGCGGCAATGTCTCGCGCGCAAAGCCTCCGACGATCACGAGGTCCGCGTGCGTGAGGCGCACGGCGAGCGTGGGCAGCGGCGGCTCGTCGGCATCGTGCAATTCTCTGACGATCGCAGGAAGGGCGATGCGATCAGCACTTCTCCCGCGCCCACGCGACGAAAGCGCGCACTCTCCTTCCCCGGCGGCTCCAGTTCGATCGAATGATGGCTGTGCTTGATGACGTTGACCGTGAGGCCGCGCGCGCCGAACCACGGCAGCATCGCTTCGATCAGCGTGGTCTTTCCTTGTCCCGAGCGGCCGGAAATTCCGAAGAGCGGCGAATTCATGCGATGGTCGTTTGATAGTCGTTGATGGCCCGATGACCTCGAGTCGATCAAGGAAGTTTAATGGCTCCGTTGGCAAGCGATGCGAAATCGCGCTATCGTCGGGCATTGTGCCTTTGCGGCATCGCAAGCTTTGCCGCACTCACGTGATCGCGGTGACCTCGTTCTGGAATCGACATGGCCGAAGACAATCCTCTCAGCGCTCTTGCTCCGCAGCAATTTTCCATCGACGTGATGCTCGAAAAGTACGCCAAAGGCGACGAGACGAGCGTGGACGATATCTATCATCGCGTTGCGGGCGGCGTCGCGCTGGCGGAACCCGAAGCGCTGCGCACAAAGATCGAAAGCGAGTTCGTCGATAACTTCAGGCGCGGCGCGCTAGGCGCGGGCCGCATCATGAGCGCGGCGGGCGCGGGTATCGACGCGACGCTCATCAACTGCTTCGTGCAGCCGGTCGGCGATGCAATTCAGGGCGTCGACGACAACGGCCTGCCCGGCATCTACGTGGCGCTGTTGCAGGCAGCGGAAACGATGCGGCGCGGCGGCGGCGTGGGCTACAACTTCTCCGCGATCCGGCCGCGCGGTACGCGTGTGCATTCGACGGGTTCGGCGGCGTCGGGTCCGTGCAGCTACATGGACGTGTTCGGTGCCTCGTGCCGCACAGTAGAAAGCGCAGGCGCGCGGCGTGGCGCGCAAATGGGCATTGTAGACTGCACGCATCCCGATCTGCTCGAATTCATTACGGCAAAGCATACGAAGGGGCGCTGGAATAACTTCAACGTGTCGGTCGCCGTCACCGACGAATTCATGCAGGCCGTCGCCGACGATGCCGTGTGGCAGCTCGTGCACAAGGCCGAGCCGTCGCCTTCGCAACGCGCATCGGCGGATATCCGTCAACGTGACGATGGTTTGTGGGTGTATCGCGAAGTGTGCGCGCGCGAAATGTGGGACGTCATCATGCGTTCGACCTACGACATCGCGGAGCCGGGCGTGGTGTTCATGTCGCGCATGAACGACGACAACAATCTGCGCGCAATCGAAGCAATACGTGCGACCAATCCATGCGGCGAGCAACCCTTGCCGGCGTATGGATGCTGCAATCTCGGACCGCTCAATCTCACACGCTTCGTGCGCAATCCGTTCGCGCAAATGCGTGGTGGCGTACCGGGTTTCGACTGGGAAGGGCTTGCGCGCACCACGCGTACGCAAGTGCGCTTTCTTGATGATGTGCTCGATGTCACGCTCTGGCCGCTCGACGAACAGGCGCGCGAGGCGGAAGCGAAGCGCCGCATCGGCGTGGGCTTCACCGGTCTCGGCGATGCGCTCGTGATGCTCGGTGTGCGCTACAACACCGAGGCAGGGCACGACTTCGCTACGCGCGTAGCGCGCACGATGCGCGATGAAGCGTACCGTGCATCGGTGGAACTGGCGAAGAAGGAGCGCGGTGCGTTTCCGCTGTTCGATGCGAAGCGTTATCTGGAAGAAGGCACGTTCGCATCGCGCTTGCCCGACGACATAAAAAGCGCGATCCGCGCGCACGGCATCCGCAACAGCCATCTGTTGTCGATCGCACCGACGGGCACGGTAAGCCTCGCGTTCGCCGACAACGCATCGAATGGCATCGAGCCAGCGTTCTCGTGGACGTATGAGCGCACTAAGCGCATGGCGGACGGTTCGAGCCAGACCTTCGCGGTGGAAAATCACGCGTATCGCCTCTATCGCCAGATGGGCGGCGACGTGCACGCGTTGCCCGATTACTTCGTCAGCGCGCTCGACATGTCGGCGCACGATCATCTGGAGATGATGGCGGCGGTGCAGCCTTTCGTCGATACGTCGATCTCGAAGACCGTGAACGTGCCGGCGAATTATCCGTTCGATGCTTTCCAGGACCTGTATTTCGAGGCGTGGCAACGCGGCTTGAAGGGACTTGCGACCTATCGTCCGAATGAAACGCTGGGCGCGGTGCTGTCAGTGACGCTGCAGGAAACGCCGAGCGATTCGCCGGATGCGGAGCCGGAGCTGGATCCGCTGCGCATCGCGATCGACCATCGGCCACGCGGGGAATTGCCCGCAATCATCGAGAAGGTCGAGTATCTGACGCAGGCGGGAAAGAAGTCGCTCTATCTCGCGGTGTCGTTCATCGAAGTGACGGGGCGTATCGCCAATGAAGACGTGACTATCGAACGGCCTATCGAGTTTTTCATTCCGACGGGACAGCGTGACGAATCGCAGCAATGGATCACCGCGACGATGCGCTCACTTTCGCTGGCAGCGCGTGGCGGCTTCGCGGCGCGCACGTTGCAGGATATGCGCAAGGTGTCGTGGGATCGCGGACAAGTACGGCTCGGCGATGTCAAACGAGTTGATGGTCATCGCAGTCCGCGCTGGCACGATTCAGAAGTCGCTGCGCTCGCGTATGCGATCCAGCAGATTCTCTATCGTCGCGGCTTTCTGGATGCGGAAGGCAATCAGGTGCCTTCACGCGTGCTTGCTCGCAAGCAGGGCGAGCATGCATCGAGAGCCATGGCGCAGGTGGAATCCGTCGAAGAAGCCGCTTTCGAACAAGCGGATGCATCGCCATTGGACCCAAACGGCCGGGCACAGATGCACGGCCTCAAGTGTCCGACGTGCGGTGCGAATGCGGTGATCCGTAAGGACGGCTGCGATTTCTGCACGGCTTGCGGCGAAATCGGCGCTTGCGGTTAAAAGGCCTTTAGAAAGGGCTGTTAACCCGCGATGAATGCTGTTATCCTGCTCATTGTTTCGACGACGAAAGGGACATGGCTACCCTATATTCGACGAACTTTGAGCACTTATCGAACCGTTGCTACC
>JAQFVJ010000339.1 GCA_029439525.1 Caballeronia sp. BR6202001591004 | reverse complement strand
ATGAGCAGGTTAACAGCATTCATCGAGGGTTATAACGGCCCTTTTCTTCATTTTGTTAAGGATTCTAAAGATCGGGGTTCATGCATGGCTTGTTGGTGATCTATTTGAGTTATCGCATCAGCAAATGAAAAGAGGAGCAGGGTGGCGACATTTCGCCATACCTGCTTCCTCCAAGAGAGAGTGCAACTCGATGTTCTCGGGAATTTCCAGCGGGTATGAAACGCTGGGCTATTTACCGCATCCCGGCTTTTGACGTGTGCGGACTTGGCAACACTTGCGAATTCGCTGCGGTAGTGGCCATAGCATCGTGGGCGAGTTTCACAACACCCGCGACGGTTTCAGCCGCTCGCCAGGCGCTGGTGGCAATCGCCGCGATTAACGAAAGGCACTTCCCGAGCTCCGCTGGCGATGAGCGGGCCCTCGTTTCGGCGGATGCGCGCAGATAAAGAAGAATCCATAATGTTATGATGGTTCAGACGCCGATGTGGTCCGCTTTGTGCCTGTCTATTCCTCGACTCCCGCCCCAAGCCCGCATTCACTGCGCAACGCCCGCGCGGCGGGGAGCAGGAGAAATCGTCCTCCTCGCACGCCACCACGCGCTGCCCCGTTTCCGTGCATCCACGCTCCACGACGGCGCGCGATGCCTGACTCTGGATCAGCGCGGACGTTTGCGGGATCGAAAGAGGGATGCCGTGAACAATCGAGCCTACGAAACAGGCCCCGCGCAGTGCTCGCTATAGACCCGCAAACAACTGCGACTGCAACCGGATTCGCGACGCGTGCTCATCGCGTCGCCGGGGCGCCTGCTCGGCGCGTCGCTCGTGTCCTTGTTCGAACTGAAGGGCTTTCCATCGAAGCTCTCGGTCGATGCGGCCACGCTCCGACATCTGACGAACGAATGGTATCAGCATGTCGTGTTTCTCGACACGCGTATCGGCGCCTGCGGCAACTACGCGATGGTTCGCGATCTGTGCCGCGACGATGACGCCGAGCATTGCCTCATCGTCGCGATGAGCGGGTTTCTGCCTGAGGAACCCATTGCGCTGTTCAAGGAAGCGGGCTACGACGGCCACTGTTGCCGTCCGTGCCCGGTCTGGCAGATGACCGATCTGCTCGACGAATTCTTCGCCTGTCACGCCGTGCGATGAATCGTGCGATAAGCGGCGCGTCTAGCGTGGCGCCGCCGTCGACGCGGTGGGTTCGGGCCGGGCTGCATCGCCCTGATGCAGCGCGCGCGCATAGCTTTTTGGTCCGAAGGTCACGGACAGCGCGATCATCGCGACCAGGCTCGCCGCTAGCATCGCCCAGAACAGCGTGAAGCCGCCGCTCGCATCGCGCACGATGCCCGCTATCACCGGCGCGATCGCCGCGATCACGAAGCCCACGCCTTGCACGAACGCAACGAGCCGCGCCGCGAGCGTATCATCGTCGGCGTGATCGAGCGTCAGGACCAGCGTCAGCGCAAAGACGCCGCCCAGTCCGCCGCCGAGCAGCGCGACCGTGACGATGGGCGCGGCGAGCGGCGCCGCCAGGAGCATGCCGAAGCCGATCAGTTGCGCGGCGAGGCCGAGCACGATCCACGCACGCTGGTCGCGCGCATGACCGAACCAGTGTCCGAAGCGCGATGCGGCCATCGGCAAAAGCAGCGCAGAAGACGCCTGAAATACCGTCAGTATCGCGAGCAGCGCGCCGCTCTGCTTCACATCCTGTCCGAGGCTGAAGTACGCAGGTAGCCACGCGACAAGGCTCGTATAGCCGCCATTGACCAATCCGAAGAACAGGCCGAGCAGCCATGCGCGACGGTTTGCGAACAGCGACGGCCCGACACTGCCGCCACGCGCCGCATCGTGACGAGGCGTGACCGCCGCGTGTCACATCAGCATCGTCCACACGACAAAACGACAAAAGCGACGAGCGCCGGCAGCGCCCACACGGCGAGCCCCGTTTCCCACGAGAAGCGTGTCGCGATGTCCGGCGTGATGCTCGCGCCCAGACCGCCACCCGCCATGACCGATGCTGAATATAGGCCCATCGCGAAGGGCAGGCGTGCGGTGAAGCGCGTCTTCTCTTCACCACGCTCGGCAAAAGCGCCTGAATGACGGCGACGCCCGTGCCCGCCACCGCAGGGCGCTCGCGATCAGCGCGACGGCGTTGTCCGCGAACAGCCGGGCCCGCGCACGCGGCGACAATCGCGAGCAACCCGATGCCCACGCCGCGCGCATTGCCGATCGCCCGCGACAACGCGCACACGCCCATCGCGACGACGGGCAGACCCGTCAACATCGACGCGCCCCGAAACGACAGGCCCGTGTCCTTGAGGATCTCACTCATCAATGAGCTGATAATCCGCTGGAATGACAACGCCGTTCGCCATCACGAGGCGGCGCGGCGGGCTCATCGACACTGCTTGCGCGACGGTTTCCGCATCGACCAGCACGAGGTCAGCGCGCATGCCGGCGGCAAGGCCGTAGCGCGCGAAGCCGCATGCGCGCTGACCTCGTGCATGTCGGGCGAACTGAAGGGCGTCCACGCATCGCGTATGCCGTCATTGCCGCCGAACAGCGTCACGCCCACCGCGCGCGACTCGCGCCACGGCGGCACGCTGACCGACGCGGGCGCCGTCGTCAGCAGCGCGACATTCTCAGGCGCGCGATCCGTTCTAGCAGCGCCGCACGACGCGCATCGGGCAACGCGCCGAGGCAGAACGCATGACTCACGACCACGCGTCCCTGATAGCCGTGCGCTTCGACGCGATCGAGCAGCAGATCGAAGCTGAACGCGCCGAGATCGCCCGGCTCGTGCAGATGCAGGTCGATCGGCACGCCGTGCTTCGTCGCGAGCGCAAAGGTGATATCGAGCGATGCGGCGGGATTGCCGTCGATCGCGGCCGGATCGAGTGCGCCGAGCACGTCCGCGCCATTCGCCAGCGCATCGTCGAGCAGTTCGCGCGTGCCGGGGCGCTTCAGCACGCCGGATTGTGGAAACGCGACGATCTGCATGTCGAGCACATCGGCGAGTGCGGCGCGCGTGGCGACAACGCTTTCGAGATGGCGCAGGCCCGCATCGGTGTCGATATCGACGTGGGTGCGGGAAACGCGTCGTACCCCGGCGCAGGAATTCGAGCGTGAGCCCGCGCGACGCCTGCGCGGCATCGTGCACGTTTTCCTTGCGTCAGCGTCGTTCGTTCTCGATCCGGTCGACCAGTCGTGGCCCCACCGCGTTGCGATACCACGGCATGCCCCAGGTGGTTTTGTCCAGATGCGTGTGGCTTTCGACGAAACCGGGGAGAAGCAGCGCGCCCGCTGTATCAATGACGGTATCGTGCGGTGCGGGGGGCGTTCGCCGTGCGTGGCGATGGCGTCGATCATCGCGCCAACGATGCGGACATCCACCGGCGCATCGCCGAACAGCCGTGCGCCGATGATTCAGGTCGAGTCTTTCATATGACGGAATCCTCCTCGTGAGGTGCTGCTTTGGTTGACCCGTTTAGCGATTTTTGGTCAACCAAATATACTCTGTAATACTCTGTAGCTGATGGATCGAATTCGGGCATCGATAAACGTTCTCGCTACAATGCGCATCAGGCATACGGCACGCACTCATGGCTTCTACCCGGGACACCACTCAACAGAACGACGCGACGCCCGACGAACGCGTCTTCTATCAGGCAATCACGTCGGCGCTGTTGCGCGGCAAGCTCGCGCCGGGCGCGCAGCTCGTCGAACGCGAACTCGCCGCGGCATTAGACTGCACGCGCGGCACGATCCGCAAGGTGCTCGCGCGGCTCGGCGCGGAAGGCAAGCTGGTGATGGAGGCCAATCGCGGCGGGTTCGTGCCGCCGTCTAGCAGGTGAGTCGCGCGGTTCGTCGTGCCCGGCGCCAGATCGGCGAAGTAGTTGAACGGCTGATGGTGCGTCTGGATGTTCGGCACCGCGTTCACGCCGTAAGCCAGGGCCGTGCTGCGATTGGTGAGCGCCGCGCCCCACGAGCCGCCGTACCACGCCCAGCTCACGCCGGCGTCGTTCAGCAGATCGCCGATGTGCTTGTTGGTCTGCGGCGGCAGCGTCGTCGCGGCATTCGGGTCCGCGAGATTGGCGTCGTCGCCCGCTGCCGGCGCATTGCCCGACGGCTGATACGGCGGCTGCATCGTGTTGGCGGCGTAGAAGT
>JAQFVJ010000338.1 GCA_029439525.1 Caballeronia sp. BR6202001591004 | reverse complement strand
TATCGTGCGCATGCCGCGGAACGGCGGCATCGAGCGTGCGCTGCGAACAGGCATGGAAGCGCTGGCCGCGCGCGGCGTGCGCTATGCGGCGCGCATCGACGCGGGCGATCGCGCGACGCCCGGGCGTGTGGCAAAACAGCGCACGTATCTGGAGGCGCATCCGCGCGTGGCGGTGCTCGGCATGTGGACATATGTCGTATCGACGGAAGGCGCGCCGCTCTTCGATCTCACGCCGCCGACCGAACCCGCCGCGATCCACCGCGCGATGCTCGCGCGCACCTGCTTCGCGCATCCGTCGCTGATGCTGCGCGTCGAGGCGGTGCTCGATGCAGGCAACTATCGCGCGGACTATCGCGCCGCCGAAGACCTCGATCTACTGCTGCGGCTGCTCGCGCGTCACGACGGCGCGAATCTGCCGGAATTCGGCCTGTACTACGAGTTGAACGAAGGCGGCATCAGCGCGACCAAGCGAAGGACGCAGACGATGTCGACGCTGCGCTTGCAATGGTGTTACTTGCGCGCGGCGAATCCGCTCGACTGGGTGGGTCTTCTGAAAAGCTGCGCGCATTTGCTGCTGCCTTACGGCGCGTTGCGCGCGGTGAAGGCGCGGCTGATGAAGGCATCGCCGCCGGCGCAGCCGTGATTTTATCGAATTCTTTTTCTGATTCTGCGCTACGTTGAGCGCGTGGCCAATCCGTGCGGCGCACGCAGGCAGCAAAACGCGCACGATCCAGCCACACACACCAGTGACCACCGGATGACGAAACAAGAGTCTCGCCTTCGCATCGCCCTCGTGTGCAACATGGCGTGGGCCATCTATACGTACCGCCGCGGCGTGCTGCGCATGCTGACCGCGCGTGGCGCGGACGTGACGATCATCGCGCCGCGCGACCGCACCTTCGAGCCGCTCATCGAGATGGGCTGCCGCTGCATCGAATTGCCGGTCGCATCGAAAGGCACCGATCCGCGCGAGGACCTCAAGACGCTGCTCGCGCTCTATCGCGAGTATCGCGTGACGCGGCCGCACATCGTGTTTCATTACACGATCAAGGCGAACATCTACGGCTCGATCGCCGCGATGCTCGCGCGCGTGCCGTCCATCGCGGTGACGACGGGGCTCGGCTACACCTTCATCCAAAAGAGTCGCGCCGCGCAAATCGCCAAGCGACTCTATCGTTTCGCGTTCCGCTTTCCGCGAGAAGTGTGGTTTCTGAACAAGGACGATCATCACGCGTTCGTCCACGAGAATCTGCTCGCGCACAAGGACCGCGCGCGGCGCCTGCACGGCGAGGGCGTCGATCTCGACGATTTTCCGTTCACGCCGCTGCCCGAACGAGAGGATTTCGTGTTCATCCTGATCGGGCGTCTCTTGTGGGACAAGGGCGTGGCGGAATTCGTCGATGCCGCCCGCAGCCTGAAAGCGCGTTATCCTTACGCGCGGTTCCAGTTGCTCGGGCCGGTCGGCGTCGATAATCCCAGCGCGATCAGCCGAACGGACGTGCAGAACTGGGAGCATGAAAATGTCATCGAGTATCTGGGCGAGGCGAACGACGTGCGCCCCCTGATCGCGGCGGCGGACTGCGTGGTGCTGCCCTCGTACCGCGAAGGCGTGCCGCGCACGCTGATGGAAGCGGCCGCTATGGGCCGACCCATCGTCGCGACCGACGTGCCGGGCTGCTGCGAGGTCGTCGAGCATGACGTCACCGGCTTTCTGTGCGAAGTGAAAAACGCAGCGAGTCTTGCGTCACAACTCGAACGCATGCTCACGCTTTCGGGCGACGCACGCGCGGCCATGGCGCGTCACGGCCGCGAGAAGGTCGCCCGTGAATTCGACGAAAAAAACGTCGTCGAACGATACAAGGGCACAATACAAGCCATCACCGGCATTTCCCTTTGATTTCGGTTTTCTGGAGCGCACATATGAAGAATGGTAATCTATCGCAGAACGGCGCGGCGAAGGGCACGATCCTGGTCACCGGCGGCGCGGGTTTCATCGGCTCGCACACGTGCGTCGAACTGCTCGACGCGGGATACGGTGTGGTCGTCATCGACAATCTCGTCAACAGCCGCGCGGAGTCGTTGAAGCGCGTGGAGCGCATCACCGGCAAGGCACCCACGTTCTATCAGGAAGACGCGTGCGACAAGCTCGCGCTCGAGCGCATTTTCGATGCGCACGACATTACCGGTGCAATCCATTTCGCGGCACTAAAAGCCGTCGGCGAATCGGTCGCCAAGCCGATCGAGTACTACCAGAACAACATCGGCAGCCTCCTCACCCTGCTCGAAGTGATGCGCGACCGCAACGTGCGCAACTTCGTTTTCAGCTCGTCGGCGACGGTGTACGGCGTGCCGAAGTCGGTGCCCATCGACGAAAGCTTTCCGTTGTCGGCGACCAATCCTTACAGCCAGTCCAAGCTGATCGCCGAGCACATTCTGCGCGATCTCGAAGTGTCGGATCCGTCCTGGCGCATCGCGACGCTGCGCTATTTCAACCCGGTCGGCGCGCATGAAAGCGGCCTGATCGGCGAAGACCCCGCCGGCGTGCCGAACAACCTGATGCCCTACGTCGCGCAAGTGGCGATCGGCAAGCTGGAGCGCCTGCGCGTGTTCGGCAGCGGTTACGACACCCACGACGGCACCGGCGTGCGCGATTACATCCACGTCGTCGATCTGGTGCGAGGGCATATCGCGGCCATCGATGCGCTGAAGGCGCTCGATCGCAGCTTCGTCGTCAATCTCGGCACGGGTCGGGGCTACAGCGTGCTGGATGTCGTGAAGGCGTTCGAAGCGGCGTCCGGCAAGCCGGTGCCGTATGAACTCGTGCCGCGTCGTCCGGGCGATGTCGCTTCCTGCTATGCGGACCCAACCGCTGCCGCCGAACTGATCGGCTGGCGCGCGGAGCATGGCATCGAGCGCATGTGTATCGATCACTGGCGCTGGCAGTCGCAAAATCCGACCGGATTCGCTTAAAGCCGTCGCGCCCCGCTTCCATGCGAGGCGAGGCCGCTTTTCTTCATCGGTTCCTTCTCATGCTCAGTTTTGCGCTTGCTTTTCTGGTCTCGCTGCTCGTGACCTTGCTGATCGTGCGTTTCGCACACCTGCACGAAGGCGTCCTCGGCGACACCGATCTCGCCGGCGTGCAGAAGTTTCACGCGCGGCCGGTGCCGCGCATCGGCGGCGTCGGCATCATTTGCGGGCTGACCGCGTCGGCCATCCAGTTGCGATGGACCTATCCCGTCGTCTCGGCGGGGATTCTCGGCATCATCGCGTGCGGGGCGCCAGCGTTCCTGTCCGGCCTGACCGAAGACCTGACCAAGCGCGTGTCGCCGCTGGTGCGCCTCGTCTGCACGATGGCCGCGGCAGGTCTGGCCTACGGCGCGCTCGATATCGCGGTGACGCGCATCAGCGTGCCGCCGCTCGACTTTCTGCTTTCCTACACGGTGATTTCTTGCGCCGTGACCGTGCTTGCAGTCGTGGCGCTGGCGAACGCGGTGAACATCATCGACGGTTTCAACGGCCTTGCGTCGATGGTCACCTTCATGATGTTCGCCTCGCTCGCGTATGTCGCGTTTCAGGTGCACGATCCGGTCGTGCTGTCTGGCTCGCTCATCATGATGGGCGCGGTGATGGGCTTCTTCATCTGGAACTTCCCGGCGGGTCTGATCTTTCTCGGCGATGGCGGCGCGTATTTCGTCGGCTTCATGCTCGGCGAACTCGCGATCATGCTCGTGATGCGCAATCGCGACGTCTCCGCGTGGTATCCGGTGCTGCTCTTCATGTACCCGATCTTTGAGACGTGCTTCTCGATCTACCGAAAGAAGTTCATTCGCGGCATCTCGCCGGGCATGCCAGACGGCGTGCATCTGCACATGCTCGTCTACAAGCGACTGATGCGCTGTGCCGTCGGCGCGAAAAACGCGCATGAGTTGACGCGGCGCAATTCGCTGACGTCGCCGTATCTGTGGCTGCTGTGCCTGATCGCTGTGATTCCGACGACGCTGTTCTGGCGGCACACGCTGCATCTGTTCTGCTTCGTGATGGTGTTCGCAGCCACTTACGTGTGGCTGTATATCAGCATCGTGCGTTTCAAGGTGCCACGCTGGATGGTGTTTCGCAGGCCGCATTCGGTCAGGAAGTGACCTGCTGCTTCTTCGCCATATGAACGATGGAACGATGTCGCCCTCTCTTGGGCGGCGTCGTTATGCGAGGTTCTTCTTGCGGTGGACTTGGCGCGTCAGTTTGCGGGCTTGTTGCGTCCAATATACGACTTGAGTATGTCGGTGGCTTCGGTGATGAGGGTCGGCCAGATGGGGACGTCGTCTTTGGCGTGAGTCGTTTTGGTGTGTTGCTGAAACACAAAATGGATCATTGGGGAGGCAGTGACGCCGCGACCAGCGAAGCCATGACGAAAACCGGCGCGCGGAACATGGCTGCGTGAAGTGTGTCGACCTGCATTGAACCGTCGAACACGCGTATATCCAACGCGCGAAGCCACGTGCCGAGAGCCACCAGCAACGCCACGACGAATCTGCTTACGCCAAAAAAAACGTATTCCCTGAGCCGACGAAACTGCTGCCAGTCGGCGACGATCTCATACGTCACATGTGATCCGGCCGCGGGAGTGTCGTTGCCCACTTGACATAACGCTCCACCTCCGCCTGATAGTTCCGCAACTCTGCCTGAATTCTGCGGATCGGTGCTTCCCGTTCGTGTTCGTATTTGCATGGTACTACTCCTAGTTTTTCAAGCCTGAGCTCGACGGCTTCCAGTGTCACGCCGAATACATCCTTCATGTGCCACGGGTTGGTCATATTGCGCCGCATGATCAGCGTTTCGACGGCGAAACCGGGTATCAGCAAGGCGAGCGCAAACATGTTGGCTTCGTGCTCGGACAAATCGAAGTGCACTGGCGGAAATTCGCGAGACACATCGACAACGCGAGCGAGCACCACGACGGTATCGTGGTGACCCAATGCCCGCGACGGCGTAACGTCGCTGCAATTCATCCGTATCGGGATTGACGAGAATGCGCGGTTGTCCGTTCATCGATTCGAAACGTCCCAACGCCGATCCCATCTCTTCGCCATACACGACTTCGACATGCATGGCCCGCGCAATCCTGATCGGATCGATGGGGAAATTGTCATTCCAGTGATTCAAAAGCGCGGATTGTGCCGCAGCCGACATGGTTGCCCTCCATCAACATTATTCGCGCGCAAGATAATTCGCTATCCTGTGCGATATCGCGACGGAGTCTATCATCGGCGTTCGGGCGAATCTTTGCCCTAAGAGTCGTTAACAAAATGACGTTCGCAATTGTCGCCAGCATATGATGCAGCAAGCGATTTTCATGAAGGCCACGTGGATGAAGGCGAGCCGTTCGAAGCGGATGCGTAGTTGGCG
>JAQFVJ010000337.1 GCA_029439525.1 Caballeronia sp. BR6202001591004 | reverse complement strand
CGAACGATCCGCCGCCCGCCAGGGCATTCATGACGCCCGCCAGAAAACCCGCGCCGATCACGATGAGAAGAGGTTCCATGCGGCTCATCGTAGCGGCGCGTGCACGCGCTTACAATCTGGCAATTCCAATGCGAGACTTCGGCGCACCCGAAGGAAACGTCATGCGCTTCGATCTGACCGACATGCGGCTTTTTCTCACCGTGATCGAGCGCGGCAGCATTACGGCGGGCGCACAGGCGATGCATCTGGGGCTAGCATCCGCGAGCGAGCGCATCGGCGGAATGGAGGCCGCGCTCGTGTTGAAGCTGTTCGAAATGCTTACCGAAGAACAGGCCGATGCCTTTCGCGACGCGCGCATTCATGTGGATATCGGCAGGCAGGCGCCGCCGTGGCCTGGCTGCACGACGCACACGCTGCTTGATGAACGTGTGATGGCCGTGCTCGCATCGGATCATCCGTTGAGCGCGCGCGATGCCGTGCGTGTCGACGAACTCGCGGATTCACCGCTCATCGTCTATCCGAAGCATCCGGCGGCACAGTTCCCGCACTTTATCGCATCACTGTGCCGCGATGCAGGCGTAACGCCCAATGTCGCGCATGAGGCCTACGAAATACAGACGGCGATCGCGCTCGTCGCCGTCGGACTCGGCGTTACGTATGTGGGTGAATCGGTCGTGCTGCATGGGCGTGCAGATGTCGTTTATCGTCACTTCACCGAACCGGGTGCCGCGCAGATCACATCGCTGACAGCGAGCTTTTGGACCGGCGACACTTCACCGCATCTGCATGCATTTCTCGCATGCCTTCCGCAAGCCGCGCACGACGATCGCGATTCCGCTTGAGTGCTTTTCCCCGCACTATAAGCAAAAACCTATAGAAGCATAGGCAATCGGTCTTAGACGTTTGCGCACGCGCGTCCTTATCATGGTTGTTCGCCCGCGCGATGCCGTGATGCATTGCGCAAACGAAAGGCGCACTCGACAGACGCTTGCACGAAAAAAAGTCACATATATAGAAGAAAGAAGCAGCGCACGGAGACGACAATGATCGAGAAGACCTCGGCCGCATCCGCTCCTGCATCGGAGACCGAAGCGGCCACCATGTGCCGAGTCTACGGCCGACCATGCCGTTGCTCTTCGCGATGATGTTCTTCAACTATCTCGACCGCATCAACATCAGCTCCGCGGCACTCGACATGAATCACGCGCTGAATTTCAGCCCTGCCGTGTTGGGCTTCGCGGGCAGCGTGTTCTTCGTCGGCTACATGCTGCTGGAAGTGTCGAGCAATCTGCTGCTGCATCGCGTCGGCGCGAGACGCTGGCTCGCGCGCATCCTCATAACGTGGGGCGCGGTCGCCGCGGCCACGGCGTTCGTGCGCAACGACACGAGTTTCTTTCTATATCGTGCGCTTTCTGCTCGGCGTGATGGAAGCCGGCTTTCTGCCGGGCGTCGCCGTCTATCTGACCAATATCGAAGTCGGCTTCTTCTCCGCCGCGCCGCCGCCGCTCGGCGTGCTCGGCACCTTTCTCATCAGCCGAAGCTCGGACCGCACCGGCGATCGCAAGAAGCATCTGGCTTTCGTGTACGGCATGAGCGCGATCGCCATTGCGGCGAGCGCGTATGCGCCTTCGCCTGTCATCGCGTACCTGCTGTTGTGCGCGACTGGTCTCTTCATCTATGCGGGCAATCCGCTGTTCTAGAGTCTCGCGGCATCGTTCAGGACCGGTGCGGCGGGCGCGGCTACCATCGCGCTCATCAACAATCGCGCAATTCGGCGGACTGGTGGGACCGTGGAGCATCGGCCTCGTGCGCAACGCGACCGGCAACTTCAAGCTCGCGCTGGTGACCATCGCGGCCTTCCTCGTGGTTGCGACGATCATCGCGCTCGTAATGCGCGTGCGCCCGCCCGAAGACGAAACGCCAAACGCCGGCGAACGCGGTACGGCTCACTCGCTTTGACCTTTTTCGAAAGAGCGACTTCATGATCATCGACTGTCACGGACACTACACGACCTCGCCGCCCGAGCACGAAGCCTGGCGCGCGAAGCAGATCGCGGCGCTGAAAGACGGCACGCCCGTGCCGCCGCGCACCGAGATTTCAGACGAGCAGATCCGTGAAACCATCGAGCGTGCGCAATTACGCGTGCAGGGCGAACGCGGCATCGACCTGACGATCTTCTCACCGCACGCCGCCGGCATGGGTCATCATTTCGGCGATGCGAACGCCAACGCGCAATGGTCGGGCGCGTGCAACGACCTTATTCATCGCGTGGTGTCGCTGTTTCCTTCGAACTTCGTCGGCGTATGCCAGTTGCCGCAGGCGCTTGGCGTCGCGCCGGAAAACTGCATTCCCGAACTGCGGCGTTGCGTCCAAGAACTCGGCTTCATCGGTTGCAGTCTCAATCCCGATCCATCGGGCGGCCACTGGTCCGGCACGCCGATGACGGACTGCCACTAATCGTATCCGCTTTACGAAGCGCTCGTCGATCTCGACGTGCCCGCGATGATCCACGTGTCGTCATTGTGCAATCCGAATTTTCATGCGACGGGCGCGCATTACATCAACGGCGATACGTCGGTGTTCATGCAGTTGCTCGCGGGGAATCTGTTCAAGGATTTTCCGACGCTCAAGCTAACCATTCCGCACGGTGGCGGCGCGGTGCCCTATCACTGGGGACGGTATCGCGGGCTGGCGCAGGACATGAAGCCGCTGCCGCTCAGGGCGCATCTGCTCGACAACGTGTTCTTCGATACCTGCGTCTATCACCCGCCGGGCGCGGAACTGCTGGCGAAGGTGATTCCGGCGAAGAACATTCTGTTCGCGTCGAAGACGATTGGCGCGGTGCAAGGCATCGATCCCGACACGGGCCATCACTACGACGACACGCGCCGCTATATCAACGGCATCGCATGGCTCGCGGATGAAGACCGCTAGCACATCTTCGAGCACAACGCGCGTGCCTTATACGGTCGGCTCAATACTCAATTCGAACGACAAGGAGTCCTCGCATGACCGCACCCGGATGGCGGCAATTCGAATTCGCCGCGCAGGCCGCGCCCGACATCGTCGCGGTGTTGCGCTCGCTCGCGGTATCGCTTCTGTCGGATAATATGGCGCGCGCATGCAGCACGGTAGGACTGACGCCGTTTCATCGTCTGTGCGCATTCTCGGGCACGGCGGTCATCGTGCATACGCGTCCCGGCGACAATCTGATGATTCATCGCGTGTTCGACTTCTGCCGTCCCGGCGATGTCCTGGTGATCGACGGCCGCGGCGATCTGAATCAGGCGCTGATGGGGGACATCATGGCGAGCTATGCGGAGAGCATCGGCGTGGCGGCGCTCGTGATCGACGGCGCGATCCGCGATGTATCGGCCATACGCGCACGTGATTTTCCAGTGTATGCGCGCGGCGTAACGCATCGCGGGCCATACAAGAACACGGGCCGGGCGAGATCAACGTGCCGGTGACGGTCGGCGGCATGGGGGCAAATGGGGGCAATATCGTCGTGGGCGATGAGGACGGCGTGCTCGCGATCGCGCAGCAGGATGCGGCGGAAGTCATCGAAAAGGCGCGCATGCCGGAACAGAAGGAAGCGTAAGCGTTGCAGGCGATCGCGGAAGGGCGGCTGGATCGTAGCTGGGTCGCGAGCGCGATGGAACGGGCGATGAAGGGTTGAGTTTTATCGGCCGAGACCCAATCTCTTATACTTGACTCACGTTCCGCGCCCTCCGCGCTTTGCCGTGAGTTCATGAAAAAGATCAAGCCCGGCCTCGTTCTCGAACTCGTCGCCAATCTGCTGCTGCCCTGGCTCGCGTATCGCCTCGCGTTGTCGCACTGGGGCGAAGTCGGTGCGCTGTACGCGTCGGCGGCGCCGCCGCTCGTATGGAGTCTCGCCGAATTCGTCCGCACGCGCCGCGTCGATGCGCTCTCCGCACTCGTGCTGTTCGGCATCGTGCTGTCCATCGTCACCTTCGCGCTTGGCGGCAGCCCGGGCATTCTGCTTGGTGCGCGAATCGCTCGCGGCGGGCGCGACTGGCATCGTGTTTCTCGTCTCGATGCTGTTCAAGCGCCCGCTCATCTTCTATCTCGCGCGTGCGACTGTCGCGCGCGGAGCAGGAAGACGGCGCGGCGCGTTTCGAATCGTACTGGCGCGACAGCGCGTTGCCGCGTTCGTCGCTGCGTCTGATGACGCTGGTCTGGCGTCGGGCTGACGCTCGAAACGCTGCTGCGCTTCTGGTTCGCTGGAACTGGTCGATCGAGCGATACCTCGTGGTATCGCTCGATCATCGGCTACGCGATCTACGGCGGGCTGCTCGCCTGGACCTTCTGGGTTTCGCGGACGCCTGAAGCAACGGCAGCCTGCGCGCGATCCTTCGACGGACGGGCTACTCGGCTAAAACCTCTCATGCCGACTCCGCATCCCACGCGCCGATATGCTCGGCGATCGCCGCATTCACCGCCTGTGCATGCGTAAGTCAGTATGATTTTCCGTGAGGCGGAGGCTGGCCTGACGTGGGGTGTTCAACGCGGGTTAGCATCTCTGCCAGATGCCGCATGGGGGGCGCATGGGCAGCCCCCCGGCAACT
>JAQFVJ010000336.1 GCA_029439525.1 Caballeronia sp. BR6202001591004 | reverse complement strand
AGCCATGTCCCTTTCGTCGTCGAAACAATGAGCAGGTTAAGAGCATTCATCGCGGGTTAACAGCCCTTTCTTCATTTGGTTAAGGTTTCCGTTGATGAACGCCCGGCGGCGCACAGCGCCGGCAATGCCGGAAGTATGACTGTCACCATTTCGGCTAACGTGCAGAATGACGGGCTCGCTAGGTTGCCCATGCATGTTTAGCGTCTGAGGGCGGCCCTATTGCGACCACTTGAGAAGTTAAATCAAGCTAAGCCTCTAGCGCCCTGGGCGGAGGGTTTAAAGCGGCTTTCTTTGGTCACTTTCTTTGCCGCCGCAAAGAAAGTGACCCCCGCGCCGGGGAGGCGCCTACTGCCAATAAAGACGAGAAAGCAGAGGCGCCTTGCACGATCAACGCAATGCAAACGCCTTCAGGCATCTTCAAACACCGCCGCACTGGAATGATGTTTTTCGCCTATGGTTAAGTTAAACGTAGCCTCACGCACGCATTCGCTGAACGATGGTCAAGACCAAATCCGTGTTATCCCCGATCCAAGAAACCACAAAGAATGGTGCAGCGCAACATCAAACGCAAGTACATGCGACACCGGCCCGGCGGCCAACCAAACCACCGTTCACGCTGCATTGGGCATGCAATCGCCCAAATCGCCACCTTGACTTTCTCCCGCACGAATACGATCATTAGATCAAGAATAGAGTAAATGATCACATCAACACCTCGGCCAACGCATCGATCCGCGCCGCGAGCGTAATCGCCACATCGCAGTCCGCACAGAACGGACGCCACACCCAATCAGATGAAGAGACAAGTCATGAATAGCGAAGCCAGCAAGAGCGCCAACGTCATCCTACACATCGGCGCGGGATCGTTTCACCGCGCGCATCAGGCGTGGTATCTGCATCGTCTAAACGAAACCGGCGACACGTCATGGTCGCTCGCCATCGGCAATATCCGCGGCGACATGAACGCGGTGCTCGCCGCGCTCGCCGCCCAGAACAGCGAATACACGCTCGAAACCGTCACGCCCAAGGGCGAGCGCGAATACGAAACCGTCCGCTCCATCAAAAAAGTCATTCCCTGGTCTGCTGACCTGAACGCACTCGTCGCGGTGGGCGCGGATCCCGCCACGAAGATCGTCGCCTTCACCGTGACCGAAGGCGGCTATTACCTCGACGATCACGACAAGCTCGACAGCTCGAATCCCGATCTCGCCGCCGACCTCAAGGGCGGCCGCACGACGATCTACGGCGCGATCGCCGCGATCCTCGATGCGCGCATGAAGAACGGCGCCGGCAAGGTCTCGCTGCAAAACTGCGACAACCTGCGCAGCAACGGCGATCGCTTCAAGAAGGGCATGCTGCAATTCCTCGAACTGCGTGGCGAAACCGCCTTGCGCGACTGGATGCTCGCCAACACGTCGTGCCCGAATTCGATGGTGGATCGCATCACGCCGCGCCCGACGTCGGATGTCGCCGAGCGTGTGAAGACCGCGACCGGCTTCGACGACCGCGCACCGGTGATGGGCGAGAAATTCATCCAGTGGGTAATCGAGGACAACTTCATCGCCGGCCGTCCCGCATGGGAGAAAGTCGGCGCGGAGATGGTCGATTCGGTGCACGCCTACGAGGAAGCGAAGATTCGCCTGCTCAACGCGACGCATAGTTGCATCGCGTGGGCGGGCACGCTCGTAGGCCTGCAGTACAACTACATCGACGAAGGCACCAACGACATGGAGATTCGCGCCCTCGCCGATGCCTATGTCACCGAGGACGTGATTCCCTGCCTCACACCGAGTCCGCTCGATCTCGCCAAGTATCGGGATATCGTGCTGGACCGCTTCAGCAACCCGTATATCAAGGACACGAACCAGCGCGTCGCGGCCGACGGTTTTTCGAAGATTCCGGGCTTCATCGCGCCGACGCTGTCCGAGTGCTTCGCGCGAAAGGCCGATCCGAACGCCACCGCGATTCTGCCCGCGCTGTTCTTCCGCTTCCTCGAGCGCTGGCACGAAGGCAAGCTGCCCTATCCTTACCAGGACGGCGTGATGGATCCGGCGGTCGCGCACGGCTTTTTCACGGCATCCGATCCGGTCAAGGCGTTCGTTGCCGACAAGGGGCTGTGGGGCAAGATGGCGGGCAGCGAGAATCTGGAGCGCGTGATCCGCGACGCCGTCGGCCGTGTCGATGCGTGGCTGAAGAACCGGCCGTAGATTTCGACCCGTGCATAAGTCACGGTCATAGCGGCGGGATTATCGTCACCGTAAACACAGCGTAAAACATGCGCCGCGCCGCTCGGATATATCTGTGCCCATTGGCACGGCGCCGTCCGTGGCGTAAATTAGCGCGACCGTTCTCAAGCGGCGACACCACGGCTGTCTTCTGCGGGCATCGCGCCCGGCAACGATCAAGGGTCCGTTCATGTACTTGGGTATCGATCTTGGCACTTCGGAAGTGAAAGTGCTGCTGCTCGCGAGCGACGGCAGCGTCATTGGCACGGGTGGGCACGCCGTTTACCGTGTCGCGCCCGAAGCCGCGCTGGTCGGAGCAGAATCCGCTCGACTGGTGGGAAGGCACGCGCACCGCGCTGTTCAAGCTGCGCGAGCAGTTTCCGAACGAGTTCGCGCAGATTCGCGGCATCGGTCTGTCGGGGCAGATGCACGGCGCGGTGTTGCTCGATTCCTCTGACAAGGTGCTGCGCCCCGCGATTCTGTGGAACGACATGCGCAGCGACAAGGAATGCACCGAGTTGTACGAGCGCGCGCCGAACCTGCACGCGATCGCCGGCAATCTGGCGATGCCCGGTTTCACCGCACCAAAGCTGCTCTGGGCCGCGCACAATGAGCCGGACATCTTCCGTCAGACCGCGTGCGTGCTATTGCCGAAGGACTATCTGCGCATGCATCTCACCGGCACGAAAGTGTCCGATCCATCGGATGCCGCGGGCACGCTCTGGCTCGACGTCGCGCGTCGCGACTGGTCGGACGAACTGCTCGCCGCGTGCGACATGACGCGTCAGCAGATGCCGGCGCTCGCCGAAGGCAGCGAACCGTCGGGCACTTTGCTACCAGAAGTGGCGCGTGAATTCGGCCTGCGCGAGGACGTGATCGTCGCGGCGGGCGGTGGCGACAATGCGGCAAGCGCGGTCGGGATCGGTGCTACCGATCCGGGTGACGGTTTTCTGTCGCTCGGCACGTCAGGCGTGCTGTGCGTGATCGGCGATCGTTTCCGGCCGAATCCGGCGTCGGCAGTGCATGCGTTCTGTCATGCGATTCCGGATCGCTGGCATCAGATGAGCGTGGTGCTCTCGGCGGCGAGTTGCCTGCGCTGGGTGTGCAAGCTCACATCGACCGATGAGCCGACTTTGCTCGCGGAAATCGAAGCATTGCCCGCGAATGTGCTGTCTTCTGCACCACTGTTTCTGCCGCATCTTTCGGGCGAGCGGACGCCGCATAACGATCCGTATGCACAGGGCGTGTTCTTCGGTATGACGCACGCTACCGATCGTGCTTTGCTCGGTTATTCGGTACTCGAAGGCGTGACGTTGTCGCTGACGGATGAACTGGATGTGCTTGAATCGGCGGGTACGCAAGCGCGCGCATTGTCGATGCTGGGCGGCGGTGCACGCAGCGCATATTGGGCGCAGATGTTTGCCGATGCGTTCGATACGCCGACGCGTACGCATGGTGGCGGCGAGACCGGGGCGGCGCTCGGGGCCGCGCGATTGGGATGGCTCGCGGCGGGTGGCGGTCCGGTCACCGTCCTGACCAAGCCTGCTATCAAGCAGGAATTTTTGCCTGATGCTGAGCGGCATGAGGCTTTACGCTAGCGGCTGAAGAGCTTCCGCGAGTTGTATCAGCATGTGCGGCCGTTGTTCGATCCGGCGCGGCCACGATTGGCTTGATTTTTTTGCTTGAATTTGTTGGTTGTGTGTGCTTCTATGGGAGTTTAGAGTGTGTAAGTTTGGGTGGTTAATGTGGGACTTCGTGAAATTTGAGGTGATGTCTGGGTTCGTTTTTGCAGTAGGCGCTTTGCACGACAAGACAAAGACAGAGAGAAAGCACAAAAAAAGCCCCAAGCTGGCCAGGCTCCCCCAATTCGACCAAGCAAACAGAACCCCAAAACCAGCGTGCCAACAAAGTCCACCGAAAAACTCGATCTAGCAACCCGTGCAGCGTGGCTGTACTACGTCGCCGGCAACACCCAGAACGAGATCGCCGAGAAGCTCCAGATCTCCCGCCCGGTGGCGCAACGGCTCGTCGCATTCGCGGTGGAGAAGAACCTAATCCGCGTACGCGTCGATCACCGCATCGCCGATTGCCTGTCGCTGGCCAAGCAGTTGAGCGACCGCTACGGTCTTGCGATGTGCGAAGTCGTGCCCATCGACGGTGACGCGCCCGAGCAGGTCGATCGCAAGCTCGCGGTCGCAGGCGCGCAGGTGATGGAGCGCTATCTGCTCGACGAGAAACCGCTCGTCGTATCGATCGGCAGCGGCCGCACGCTCAAGGCCTGCGTCGCGCAAATCGGCCAGATCGATCGGCCTCAGCATCGCTTCGTGTCGATGGTCGGCGCCATCGCGCAGGATGGGTCATCGAACCGCTACGACGTCGCACAGCAGTTGTCGGAGAAGACCGGCGGCAAGCACTTCATGCTCCCCGCCCCGCTGATGGCCGACAACGAAGCCGAACGTGCGCAGTGGACGAATCACCGCTTGTACCGCATCGTCGATGAACTCGCACATCGCGCGGACGTGGCGTTCGTCGGCATTGGCAATGTCGGCGTGAATTGTCCGCTGCATGAATACGGCTTCATCACGCGCGCGGAAGTCGACGAGATGATGAACGCGGGCGCGGTGGCCGAATGGCTCGGCCTGCCGATCGACGCGAAAGGCTCGCGCGTGCAATCGAAAACCGGTGTGCGTGTGACGAGCCTCAAACTCGACACGCCGCCGCAACGCCCGACGATCAGCTTCGCGGGCGGGCAGCGCAAACGCAAAGCGGTGATCGCGGCGCTGAAGGGCAAATGGCTGTCCGGGCTGGTGACGGACGAGTTGTGCGCGAAGGCGGCGCTGGAGGCTTAAGGAGGCTCGGACGGTAGCCGGCGGCCAGTGCTCGCGAGCGGCAATTTTCGCATTCCCCTATTTATTCGGAATACTTATTAGTTTGCCGATTTATAAGTAGGGCCAGGTCAGATAAGGTGCTTCCATCGAATTAGATCATTCGATAACCATATCGAGATTACTCGACTGGACCGTACTTAACTGAGGGACTCAGCAATGGATAAAAATCGCAGAAAAATCATGTCCGCTTCTGCTATGGCACTGCCATTGGCCGCAAGTTTGGCTGCCAGCAAGGATAGCAACGCGCAGAACATGACGCATAGGCGTTGACTTCAAATAATAACATTAAGAAACGACGAGTTGCGCCCGACAACCCTGATTCCGGATGCAAAGCGATGGAATTTCTCAGGTTTCGGTCTTCCCTACGATCAGGTAAGCTACATCGCTTTCGATGGCTCACTTACGTTACAGAACGGAATATATGGCGTAATCAGTCAAATGGTCGTTTCGGTGGTGGACGCAAATCCTGTTCGCGTGTCGATTAGCAGAAACGAGCCGACGTTGGCATCGCTCAGTCGCGATCCTTTCTATATGAGTTGGTTTAATGTC
>JAQFVJ010000335.1 GCA_029439525.1 Caballeronia sp. BR6202001591004 | reverse complement strand
GAGGAGCTGTATCTCGATGGCACCATCGGCGGCTCACGCGCGGTGCCGATCGGCGGGCGCGCATCGCTCGGCCTGAACGTACAGGTGTCCTTCACGCTCGCGTCGCTGGTCAGAACGTGGGGCGGCTTCGGCGGCTGGGACTTCGCCTCGGGAATCACCTTACCCTACGTGTGGGAGCAGGCGAATGCTTCCTTCGCGGTCGGTCAGGCGGTGCGCTCGGCGTCCGACCGGGCGTCGAATCTCTACGATATGTACTTCACGCCGATCATCGCGGGCTACCACTTTTCGCAGAACGACCATATTTGCGTTGAGCTTCAATTTCTGGGCGCCGACCGGCAATTACGAAGCGGGCGCGCTTGCCAATCCGAGTTTGAACACCTGGACTTTCGTGCCGCAGATCGCGTGGACGCATCTGATGCCGAAAGACGGCCTCGAATTCGAGGCCGTGATGGGCTTCTAGTTCTACACGCGCAACAATGCGACCAACTACCAACCAGAATGCGCCGCTCTTCACGCTCGACGTAATGGGGCTGAAGAAGTTCGCCAACGGCTGGGGCGCGGGCATCGGATGAGCACGGTGCAACAGCTCGGCAACGACACCGGACCGATCCCCGACCGGCTGAATGGTTTCGTCGGTCACGACTTCGCGCTCGGGCCGATTGTCACCTACGAAATGAAGCTCGCGGGCAAGGCGCCGCTGTCGGCGAGTCTACACTGGGTGCCGTCGATCACGAGCACGAACCGCATCAAGAGCACGAAGACCTTCATGGCGACGGCGACGCTGGCGTTTTGAGGTTCATTCCCGACGCTCATTCACTCCCACCCAGCACCCACCGGTAATACGGATTGGCGTGATCCGCGCTCAGCACGGCGCGGATGTCCTCGCCCCACGCGCGGCGCGATTGCCGCGACGCATCCAGTCCCGCGCGATAGAAGGGATGCAGCGTGGCCCGTTCCGTGCGGACGGCTTCCGCGAACGCCGGGTCCGCAGGACGAGCGACTGCTCGCTCTGCAGCGCGAGTGTGCCGGGAAACGCGTCGGCCGTGACCCAAGGCGCGTATTCGATGCGCGGATCGTCGTCGGTGGACGGGCGGCGCGTCCGCCGCATAAGATTCGAGCGTGGGACGATTCGCGACCCAACTCGCCAGCAGCGCCTCGGGCGACAAGATGGCCACTTCGCGCAGCGCCCGCGCGACGTCGGCCTGCGCGAAGGCGAACGGATGCGCGCGGCATCGAGTGTGAGCGGTTCGTTCGAGCCCAGCAGCAGCATCTCGTGCAGTTCGGTCGTCCACAGCGCCGCATGCGGAAGCGCCTGCACGAAGCTCTGGATCAGCGAACGCGTCTGCGTTTCGTTTTGCGTGGCGATCGGTAGCCATTGCGCGACGATGCCGCCCGCGTTCAGCCGTTGCCCGGCGAGCCGGTAGAAATCCGTCGAATAGAGATTGACGACGTCCGCCGCGGATGGCGGCGGCTCCCGCGTGATGAAGTCGTAGC
>JAQFVJ010000334.1 GCA_029439525.1 Caballeronia sp. BR6202001591004 | reverse complement strand
GCAGCGTATCAGCAACTTCCTGCTGTGGCAGCTCGCGTACACCGAGTTCTATTTCACCGACACCTACTGGCCCGACTTCGACGAGCAGGCGCTCGACCGCGCCATCGCGTCCTACGGCAACCGTGAGCGTCGCTTCGGGCGCACCAGCGCGCAACTCGCGTCCCAATCGCAGAAGGCCGACACCCTTTCATGCTAAGAACCCGTGTCATCACGGCAATCGTCCTGCTCACTGTTTTGGTGCCGATCACGCTGAACGCGCCGATCGGCGCGTTCGGGGCGCTGATCGGTTTCGTCGTGGTGTTCGCCGCCTGGGAGTGGGGGCGGCTGCTCAGGCTGAACGGAGCGGGGCCGGTTGCGTATGCGCTAGTCGCGGGCGTGGCGCTGATTTTCAGCACCTTTCTCGGCATCAAATCCCGGCCGCTGTATGAAATGGCGGCGATTTTCTGGGTGCTCGCCGGTCCCTACGCGCTGATCCGCAAGCCGACGCTCGCCGCCGGCGCGTGGCGCGCGTTCCTGCTGTTCGCGGGCATCGTCGTGTTTCTAGCCTGCTGGCACGAGGTCGTCGATGCGCGCACACAAGGCGTGGCTTTCGTGCTATCGCTTCTGCTAGTAGTCTGGCTGGCTGATATAGGCGCATACTTCGCCGGAAAAGCACTCGGCCGGCACAAGCTCGCGCCGTCGATCAGCCCAGGAAAGACCTGGGAAGGCGCCATCGGCGGATGGGTCGCCGTCATCGTGATCGGTGCGCTCGCCGCCTCGACCGATTTCTACGCGCCGACCCTGTTCACGGCGTTCGTCGGGCATCTCGGCTGGGATCGCGCGTTCGTCGCGCTTACTGTGCTCGTCGTGTTCAGCGTGGTCGGCGACCTGTTCGAATCGCTCATGAAACGTCAGGCGGGCGTCAAGGATTCGAGCGGTTTGCTGCCGGGCCACGGCGGTGTACTCGACCGCATCGACGGATTATTGCCCGTATTGCCGATCGCATTGCTCATGCTCGGCTGATCGGCTAGAGAAGAATTTATGCAAAAACGTCTCACATTGCTCGGCTCCACGGGCTCGATCGGCGATAGCACGCTCGATGTCGTGGCGCGGCATCCCGACCGTTTCTCGGTGTATGCGCTCACCGCGCACCGCAACGGCGACAAGCTGATCGCGCAATGCCTGCGCTTTACGCCCGAAGTGGCCGTGGTCGGCGACGCTGACACCGCCGCGCGCGTCGCGGCCGCGCTAAAAGCCGAGGGCTGCAAGACCGAAGTCAACTACGGCGTCGATGCGCTCGTCGACGTGGCGCGCGCGTCGCAGTGTGATACGGTGGTTGCCGCGATCGTCGGCGCGGCGGGTCTCGCGCCGACGCTTGCCGCCGCCCGCGCGGGCAAGCGTATCCTGCTCGCCAACAAGGAAGCGCTCGTGATGTCCGGCCAGATTTTCATGGACGCGGTGCGTGATAACGGCGCTGTCCTGTTGCCGGTCGACAGCGAGCACAACGCGGTGTTCCAGTGCCTGCCACCTTGCGCGGACAAGGAAGCGAAGCTGCACGACGGCGTGTCGAAGATCATTCTGACGGCATCCGGTGGTCCATTCCGCACCTGCGAGCCGTCGACGCTCGTCGATATGACGGCGGACGAAGCCTGCAAGCATCCGAACTGGGCGATGGGCCGCAAGATTTCCGTCGATTCCGCGACGATGATGAACAAGGGCCTCGAAGTCATCGAGGCGCACTGGCTGTTCGAACTACCGGGTTCACGCATCGAAGTGCTGATCCATCCACAGAGCGTGATTCATTCGATGGTGTCCTACGCCGACGGCTCGGTGCTCGCGCAGCTCGGCAATCCCGACATGCGCACGCCGATCGCGCACGCGCTGGCCTTCCCGGATCGGGTCGATTCGGGCGTCGCGCCGCTCGATCTGGCGCAGATCGCGCAACTCACCTTCGAAAAGCCCGATTTCAAGCGTTTTCCGTGTCTCGCGCTCGCCATTCAGGCGCTGGAATCTAGCGGCATCGCGGGCGCGGCGCTCAATGCCGCGAACGAAATCGCCGTGGAAGCGTTCCTCGCGCGCCGCATCGGTTTCATGGCGATCGGCGAAGTCGTGGAGCGCGTACTGAACGCCTTGCCCAACAGGAGCGCCGCCGCTCTGGACGACGTCCTCGCCGCCGATGCGCGCGCGCGCTGTCTCGCGTCCGGATTCGTCAAAGAGCTCATCGCGAGCGCTCCGGGCGTCCAACCCATCGCCCATTGAGACCGTCATGAACTTTCTGACCGAAATCGTCGCCTTCGTCGTTGCGATAGGCGTGCTCGTTGTCGTCCACGAATTCGGTCATTACAGTGTCGCGCGAATGTGCGGCGTGAAAGTGTTGCGCTTCTCCGTCGGCTTCGGCAAGCCGCTCGCGCGCTGGGTCAGCAAGAAGACAGGCGTCGAATGGACCATCGCGGCGCTGCCGCTCGGCGGCTACGTGAAAATGCTCGACGAGCGCGAATCCGAGGACGCCATGCCATCCGAAGACCTGCCGCGCGCGTTCAACCGTCAATCGGTCGGCAAGCGCATCGCGATCGTCGCGGCGGGCCCGGGCGCCAACTTCCTGCTGGCCATCGGGCTGTTCTCCGCCGTGTTCGCGGCCGGCGTAACCGAGCCCGCGGCGATCGTCTCCGCGCCCGCGCCGGACACCGCGGTCGCACGCGCGGGCTTCGAGGGCAGCGAAACCATCGTGTCGATGCGCGATGCGTCCGGCGGCAAAACGCACGCGATCCGTTCGTGGTCCGATCTACGCTGGAAACTGCTCGATGCGTCGTTCGATCATCGACGCATCGTGCTGACGGCGAAGACACACGACGGCAGCTATGATTTCCCCGTG
>JAQFVJ010000333.1 GCA_029439525.1 Caballeronia sp. BR6202001591004 | reverse complement strand
ATTTCTTTCGAGGCGTCGTGCTGCTCATCATCGCGGTAGATCACATCACATTACGGGAAGCATGCTGTCGCACTTTACGCTGCATCAATACGCGTTTTGCGATTCCGCAGAAGTATTCGTGTTTCTCGGTGGTTATGCGTCGGCGGCTGCTTACACGGCGCTTGCGACTCGCCGTAGTGATTCAGCCGTTCGTCGACGTTTTTTCAAACGCAGCGGAGATCTACCGCGCGTACCTGTTCACGGCGTTCCTGATGCTGATCGGCGGCCTCCTGATCTGGCTCGGCGCGGCGCCGTTCCTGCATCTGTTGCCGGGCACATACGGCGATGCGTGGTCGTTCAATCCGTTCGCGTGGCAACTGATGTTCCCGGCATCCTCGCGCGCGTGCAGCCGATCAGCGACGATTTCCACGCGGGCTGTCTCGCTCGCTGGATGACCTACGGCGCGATCGCGGTCGCGCTGACCTTCGCGTTCTAAAAGCTGTTTCTGGAAATGCAGGCGCCGCCGGGATCGATGAAGCAGAATTTGGCGACGCTGCGCATCGTGAGCTTTGCGGCGATTGCGTGGATCGTCGCGCGCGCGGTCTATGCGGGATGGATTGGCAAGCTTGCGCGCAAGGCCGGGCGTGGTGACGATCGGGCAGCAAGGGCTGGTGTGCTTCATCGCGGGCACTATCACTCGTGCTCGTGCTGGATTCGGCACTGCGTACGATGGGCGTGCTCGGACTCGGGCGGTATCCGTCGAACTGGATTCTCGGCCTCATCGCCGACGGCATTGCGATCGCTGAAAATCTTCTTCGTTGCTCGTTGCGATGAATCGGCGCTGACGCTACACGCGTTCAGCGCCGATTTTCATTCGGCTCATTCGAGCGTGATGTTGCGCGTCTCGCGCATGCACAGCACCGCGATCATGCTGATTGCCGCTGCCGCCCATAGCCGCCCACCCACGTCAGGCCGCCGCGATTCGCCAGCAACGGCGCGACTGACGCGTTGGTCGGGAACCCCAGAATCCCGTTGGTCGGGAACAGTTCGGGCAAAAACGCGCCCATCGGCGCGAAGGCCACGCCCATCAGGAACAGTTCGATGGTGAGAAACAGCGCGACCAGCATCGTGTTGCCGCTGCCAAGCAGGGGCGCTATCGCGAAGCCGGAGAGGATCGCGAGAATGCAGCCGACGACCAGCAACGGCTTGCGGCCAAAACGCGGTCGCTCGCGATGGCCGAGATCGGCGTGGCCATCGCCATGAACAGCACGGCGAAGCAGCAGGCCGAGGAACGTTTCGCGCGCCAAATGCAGCTTGCCGACGCCGTAAGACAGCGAGAACACCATCGAGATATAGAACAGCGTGTAACGACGACCATCGCGAACGCGCCGAGCAGGGTCAGATGGCTGCCAAGCAGCGTGGCGATCGGCACCTTCACCCGTCATGACGCTCGACGGCCGCGCGGAACGCGGGCGTTTCCGCGATCTTCAGGCGCACGTAGAGAACCGAGCGCGACCAGCACCGCGCTGACGATGAACGGCACGCGCCATCCCCAACTGCGAAACTGCTCATCCGACAGCGTCAGCGCCAGCCCGAAAAACAGCCCGTTCTATGCGAGAAAGCCGATCGACGGTCCGAGTTGCGGGAACATGCCGAACAGGCCTCGCTTGCCTTTGGGCGCGATTCGGTCGCGAGCAATGCCGCGCCGCCCCATTCGCCGCCGAGTCCGGTGCCTTGCCCGGAGCGCAGCACGCACAGCGGCACCGGCGCGAGGCTGCCGATGAAATCGTAGCCGGGCACGAAGCCGATCAGCGTCGCGACATGCCCATCACGAGCAGCGAAGCGACGAGCGTCGATTTACGGCCGACGCGATCGCCGAAATGGCCGAACAGGAACGAACCGATCGGCCGCGCGAAGAACGCGATGCCGAAGGTGACGAACGCCGATAGCACCTGCGCGGCTGGCGAGCCGTGCGGAAAGAACACCGGTCCGATGACGAGCGCGGCGGTAGTCGCGTAGACGTAGACATGAACTCGATCGCGGTGCCGACGAAGCTCGCGAAGATCACGCGCGAGGCGCTTTGGGAGCCGTCGCCGGGCTTGGCGGCGGACCTCGAGGGTGAGGACATGGTGTCTCCGTTTGTCGTGTTGCTTGTGCTTTGTGTCGTGCATTGTCGCGAGCATCCCGATGCAACGGGCGGAACGTCCGTACGTGGGCGATGGTGCAGCGACTGGGCTGCGGGGGATAAAGCGGATTCGGGGGGCAGCGATGCTGCGCTTCGGCGCTTCGTCCGGCGCGCGGAGTGAGCGCGCGGCGAAGGCCACGCCGGACGGCGGTCCAGGCCAAGGATATCGAAAATTATAACGCGAGCGTTCGTCAATCGTCGTCGCCTGTGGCAAGTGGAGCGTCTGCAACTGGAACTGGCCATTGTCGTTGAACATCCAGCCTTCGAACAGTTCGATCTGACCCGCACCGTTGAGCAACTTCGACGGCGGCGCGGGCAACGGAGACGACCGGCGCAGCGAAGCTAAGGCAGTGGCTTCGGCTTCGTCGTCGCCGTTGGTGCGATACACCGACGAATTCACCAGCCGCCCGTTGCGATCGACAGTGAACGCGACCAGCACGAAGGAGGAGCACAGCCCCGCCTGTGGGATGGGTGCCTTTCAGCACCAGCGATGGATTGCGTTCGAAGATGCGCTGCGCGATGCGCGCCTTGTCCTTGTAATCATCGAGCGTCTGGCCGCGGACGGCGGCGCGCGCCTGCAGGACACTGGACGGTGACGTGATCGTGCACGCCGACAGGCCGATAGCGATCGCCGCAGCAAGCGACGCCCGACGTAACGAAGCAGGCATATCCATGACGTCAGCAGGCAGCCTTGCGTGCTGTGGCGATACATCGATAGTAGCGCGTCGGGCGCGCGACTTGCTAATGACTCTTTCACATTGAATGAAACGAGGAGGAAACCATGAGCAGCGATCCGAATGGCACTGAGAACGCGCAACCGACCGAGCACAACGGCAACGAAAAGAGCAAGTTGCCTGAGCGTGAAGACGAAGGACGCAAGCAAGGACCGAACGACCGTCCCGGCAAGCAATCGGGCGAAGGCGAGGCGCCGGTCGGGTGATTCTGCGGTGGCCGTCGAGCGTCTAAAAGCGCGATCCACCCGTAAAAAGAACGTCGGTGCTACAAAGCGGCGGCTCGTCAAAGCCCCTGTTTCGCCTGACCGGCCTTGCGCGCACGCCCTCGCAACTGTTCGGGGTTACTGCCGGCGCTTTAGGCAGCGTTCGAGCGGCCGAAGCTGCCAAGGTTTTCCGCCGAGGACATGCCAGCGATCTTCGCCGCTAATCCGGGCGACATGCTACCCGATGGTTCGATTGCCACCCCCCCGGATTGGAATCGTTCGCGGTTCGCGAATGTGCAGCCATTCAAATATATGTGCCGGAGAATCTGAACGGCGATGTGATG
>JAQFVJ010000332.1 GCA_029439525.1 Caballeronia sp. BR6202001591004 | reverse complement strand
CTTTTTGATCTTCGGTGCTCGTTTTACCAACACCAGAAATTCTGGTGGGTAGTACTGGGATCGAACCTCGAACCAGTGACCCCTGCCGTCTGAAGGGAGTGCCTACCGAGAGCTAACCACCCGAACAACAAAAAAATATGTCAGGCGTTTCGCGTTCCGTAAAGAGCTTCTTTAAGCAATTTCGCAAAAATTTTCGCAAAAATTATGCGGCGACGGCATCGCCTTTTGCCTGAGCCGGTTCTGTGCGCCAAACGCTCGTGCCTTTGATGGCCTTGTCGAGATCAGTGAGCACAGCTTCGTGGGCGGCGAGTTCGTCCGCGCCTGCCGCGAGCACCAGCAGATCGAGATCGTCGAACGCGACGCGCGACGTGGACACCGAGCCGGCCACCTGCTGATCGCCCAGCATGTCGATGACGAGGCTTTCCTGACCGCGCGTCATCGCGAGGAACACTTCGGCGAGGAGTTCCGAGTCGAGCAGCGCGCCGTGCAGCGTGCGGTGCGCGTTGCTGATGCCGAAGCGGTCGCACAGCGCGTCGAGCGAATTGCGCTTGCCGGGGAACATCTGTTTGGCCTGCGCAAGCGAATCGACCACGCCGAAGCACATCTCGGAGACCTTCGGCAGGCCGAGCAGCGCGAACTCCATATCGAGAAAGCCGACGTCGAAGGGTGCGTTGTGGATGATCAGTTCCGCGCCGGTGATGAAGTCTTTCAGTTGCGCGGCAATTTCGGCGAACTTTGGTTTGTCGCTCAGGAACTCGGTCGTCAGGCCGTGCACGGCGAGCGCGCCTGGGTCGCTGTCGCGCTCGGGGTTCACATAGAGGTGCAGGTTGTTGCCGGTGAGCCGCCGGTTGATCAGCTCGACGCAGCCGATTTCGATGATCCGGTCGCCTGTCTTGGCGTTCAGGCCGGTGGTTTCGGTGTCCAGTATCAGTTGGCGCATGAATTCTTTGTCGTCTGTCTAGCGATTTAACTTTCGGCGAGCGATGTCACGCCGCGGTTGGCGAGCGCATCGGCGCGTTCGTTTTCGGGATGCTCCGCGTGGCCCTTCACCCAGCGCCACTCGATCTGATGCTGCGCGACGAGCGCGTCGAGCCGCTTCCACAAGTCGGCGTTCTTGACGGGCGTTTTGGCGGCGGTCATCCAGTTCTTCTTCTTCCAGCCGTAGATCCATTCGCTGATGCCCTTCTGCACATATTGCGAATCGGTGTGGATCACGGCGTGGCAGGGCCGCTTGATCGCCCCGAGCGCGGCGATCACGGCCATCAGTTCCATGCGGTTGTTGGTCGTCGCGGTTTCTCCGCCGAACAGCTCCTTCTCCTGCGAACCGTAGCGCAAGAGCGCGCCCCAGCCGCCCGGTCCGGGATTGCCCTTGCAGGCTCCGTCCGTGTAGATGTCGATTATCTTGCCCGATGCGTTGTTCGATGCGGAATCAGTCATCAATCTCGTTGCGAGTGTGCGGCGCCGCGACCGGAGCGAGACCGGGCGCGAGCGCGGGTTTTTTCAGCTTGCGCGGACCGATGAGGCGCATGCCGCGCACACGCTTCACCGCGGTGATCATGTAAGCCGCGCCGAATATGGGCCACCAGCGATCGCCCGCCGGTTCCATGAAGCGATAACGCTGCAGCCATTTGTCCGTGAGAAGCGGCGGACGATAGCAGCCGAGGCGTCCGCGTTCAAGGTCGAAGCCGGGCAGCTTGATCCAGTCCTTGATACGCGTGAAGGCGATCATCTCGTGCGCGGCCGGCACGAACGGCCGGTTCGCGACCTTGCCGAGCGACTGTCGCGCGCCCCAAAGACTAAGCGAATTGAAGCCGAGGATGATCAACTGTCCTTCTGGAACCAGCACGCGCTCCGCTTCACGCAACAGCCGATGCGGATCGCGCGAGAATTCGAGTGTGTGCGGCAGCACCAGCAGATCGACGCTCTGCGCTTCGAACGGCAGATCGAGCAGATCGCACCATATCGTGGTGCGGCCCTCCGGCGCGCTCGCGGCGGGCAAGGTGCTCACGCCGTGCGACGCCGCCAGCGGAGGCGAATAGGGCGCGCTCGCGCCGCTTTCGGCATCGAGGACAAGCGCGCGGCCGGTCATGCGATTCTCGCGCAGCGCATCGAGTTGCGGCATGCCGAGCTGCAGCGCGTGATAGCCGAAAATATCCGACACGATGCGATCGAGCTGCGCCTGCTCCCAGTCGAGCACGTAGCGTCCGGGCGCGGGGCTCGTCCACGCGGGCCAGTCTATAATCGATCGCTCTGACATGTTCGGATTGCCGCATTAATGATGGCTGTGGAATCGCTATGAATTCACTCTTCAAGGATGATTCACTCGCCCGGAGCGCACTCGAATAATACGTGCCCGTTCCGGCGTTCGAGGACAACTACATCTGGGGCTCGTATCCGACTCGCGCGATGCGGTCGTGGTCGATCCGGGCGACGCCGCGCCGCCCGTCGAAGTTTACCTCGCCGACCGCGGCTGACGGCTATTTTACTCACGCACCATTAACAACGACCACGTCGGCGGCGTGAAAGCGCTGCTCGATAACCGAAAGGCCGAGGGTGGCATTCCCGTCTACGGACCGGCCGGCGAGCGCATCGAGCATCTGACGCAACGCCTGCGCGGCGGGGATTCGGTGAGCATCGGGCATCCGGCGCTGGAGCTGTCCGTGATCGACGTTCCGGGTCACACTGCTGGCCATATTGCCTACTTCCAGGCGAGCGATCCGCGCGGGTACCCCGCATCTTTTCTGTGGCGATACGCTGTTCGCAAGCGGCTGCGGCCGTCTGTTCGAAGGCACCGCCGAGCAGATGCTGACTTCGCTCGACGCACTGGCCGCCTTGCCCGACGATACGCTCGTGCATTGCGCGCACGAGTATACGCTGTCGAACATCCGTTTCGCGCTGGCGTGCGAGCCGGACAACGACGCCCTCGCGCGCTGGAGCGACGACGCAAAGGCGTTGCGCGCTGCCGGCAAACCGACTTTGCCGACGAGCATCGGCCACGAAAAAGGCGGTCAATCCGTTCCTGCGCGCGGACGTGCCGGCGATTCAGGCGACGCTGTCTTCGCAATTCGGCACGTCCGTTTCGGACCGACTGGAATCGTTTCGAATAATGCGCGGCTGGAAGGATGAGTTCCGCTAACCCGATGCAAATTGCGGTCAACTTAATCCGAAACGTAGGAAACGATGCCGGATTTTGCAGGGATTTTACGTGCATTCTTATTGACGTCTTAAGTGTGGTTCCGTACCATTGAGTTCAAATTTCCAAGCCTCATCTTTTGGAAGCCGAGACGTTCATGCGACTAACACTCAGTGCGCTATCCGTTCTCACGCTGGCCGCCTGCGCCAGCCAAGGTCCGATAGCGCCCGCCACCAGTACCACAGCCACACCCACCGAAGCCTCACAGCAAAAAGTCGCCGACACCATTCGCCGCACCGCCGCAGCCAAGGAAACCATCGACGTTGACAAGACTCCCGTGACCACGCTCGCGGGGGCCGCCGATCTTTGGGCGCGTATCC
>JAQFVJ010000331.1 GCA_029439525.1 Caballeronia sp. BR6202001591004 | reverse complement strand
GCTTGCGCCAGTAGACGCGATCGAGACAGCCGAGCGGCGCCGGGTCGCTCGAATTCGCGAACAACAGGATTATGTGTTTGAGATGGTTCAGTTTGCGCATCGGCGACGCGCGGGGGGCTTGAGCGTCGCGCGCGGCCTATTGCATCGCAGACGATAGCGCAGCGCAGCATCGCGGCTTGACCATGCCTCTCAAATCGCCGTGCGGTGCCGCTGTATGCGGCCCGAGTACGGTTAAGAATGTTTACGGACGCTTTCGAAGGAAACTTGACGATATATGTAAGGAAGCGCAGTCGTTTTGAAGATTGCAAGGGTTGCCACGACTCTTGCGCTCTTGCGATGCTTCGCCATGCCAAAAATTACAAACAGAAAAACATAAGGAAGGCTCGAGGAGACCAGTCCGGTTCATCACCCTTTGAGGAGTGAGCATAATCGTACAGTCACGACATCGCGCAGCGCATGATGCGTCGCGGCTTTTCAGGCTCAAGACGCGCTGTATATATTGGGCGCATGGCCGCTTGTTCGGTGCAGCAAGCGGCACGGCTTTGGCGGATACGCAGCCGATTGCTCCGTTGCGCGCGCCGCCCAGCGTGTTATACGGTGATCTCTTCGTCGCGGTGCAGACCGCACAGATATTTCCGGATCAAAAAACCTTCGTCGATTCGAAGCCGAAGATGGACCCAGCGCTGATCGTCGCGCTCTACGATCAGCAGAAGGCGACGCCGGGCTTTTCGTTGTCGGCGTTCGTTGCGCAATACTTCGCCGCCGACCGATCAGGTGATTACGCCGCCGCCCAATCAGACGTTGCGCGAGCATATCGACTGGTTATGGCCGGAACTCACGCGCACGAACACGACCGCGCCGCCGCACAGTGCGCTCATTCCATTGCCCAAGCCTTATGTCGTGCCAGGCGGCCGTTTTCGCGAAGGCTACTACTGGGACACCTATTTCACGATGCTGGGCCTGCAGGAAGCCGGCCGCGAAGATCTCGTCGATGACATGCTCGACAACTTCGCGTATTTGATCGATACTGTCGGACATATTCCGAACGGCAATCGCACGTACTACGTGAGCCGTTCGCAGCCGCCGTTCTTTTCGTACATGGTCGAGCTTGCCGCGACCAAGGAGGGCGAGGGTGTCTATCAGAAGTACTTGCCGCAATTGCGCAGCGAATATCGTTACTGGATACAGGGTGCCGAAAGTCTTCAGCCGAACAACGCCGTGCGCAATGTCGTGATGATGCCGCCGGACCGCACCGTGCTCAACCGCTATTGGGACAAGCGCGATACGCCGCGCGACAAGTCTTATCTTGAAGCCGTGCAGACCGCCGCGATGGTCACCAATCGTCCGGCGAACAAGGGTATCGCGATTTGCGCGCGGCGGAAAGTGGCTGTGAGTTTAGCTCGCGATGGTTCGGCGACAACCAGACGCTCACGTCGATCCGCACGACCTCCATCGAGCCCGTCGATCTGAACAGCCTGATGTTCCATCTCCGAGACGACCATCGCCATCGGCTGCGGCGAAGCGCGCGATTTCGGCTGCGTCGCGCAGTTCGTGCAGAAGGCGGGCGGGAACGCGCGTTCGACATCAACTGCTACTTGTGGAACAGCCACGGCTATTACGGCAACTAAGACTGGCAACTCGCGCAACATGATGAACGCAAACGAGACTATGCCGCAGACCGTTGCTCCGCACATCCCCAGCGCGGAGCAGATCGCCGCATGCGCATGGCTCACCGACGATGAACTGGCGCTCTACGCGAGCGAATATGCGCGCACGGGTTTTCAGGGCGGATTGAACTGGTATCGATGCGGCACGGATGCGCGCTACGCAGCCGTGTTGAAAACATGGTCCGGCAGCACGAGATCGACGTGCCCGCGTGCTTCATTGCGGGCGCGAGCGATTGGGGCGTGTATCAGCGTCCCGGCGATTACGAAGTGATGCGTCTGCGCGCCTGCACGAATTTCCGCACGGCTACCTGATCGAAGGCACAGGACACTGGGCGCAGCAGGAGCAGCTCGTGACGGTGGCGAGCCGCATCCTGCATTTTCTCAGACTGAACGCGCCAGATGTTTAAATACTTTAGCGCTTCTTGATGAGACGCGCAACGCGGCTTGCGCCCAGACGCCATTCATAGGGATTGGCGTAATCGAACTCGCGCACCTTGCGATAGAGATACGGCCAGAAGCTGCCGCTCCAACGCGATTCGTGCACGCGTGCATCGCGCGAAAAACGGCGATTGTCGTTCCATGGGAAAACTGCGCTGTTCAGGTGACGCGTGACGCGGCAGGCCGAATACGAGCGAATACGCGTAGCGTGGACCGTCCGAAGGATTCGGACCCGCGAAGTGCAGTGTGCGTCCCGAGTGAATGGTGCAGTCGCCAAGATCGAGCGGGCAGATCACGGCTTCCTTCGCGTCGAAACCTGACACGCATTCGAGGCCGTGCGTGGTGGGATCTCCGCCGATCGGACCATGCAGCAGCACCGGCCCGAGATGCGATCCCGCGATGAACTGCATGCAGCCGTTTTCGAGCGACACCGGTTGCAGCGGGAACCAGACAGAAATTCACTTCGCGATGCGCGGATCCGTGAACGCTTCGTCCTGGTGCCAGGGCGTGATGGCTCCGTATGCGCGGGCTTGTGGAAAAAGCTGTCGCTGACGAGGCGCGCCTTGGGGCCGAGCAACTGCATGGCGATATGCTGTGCGCGCCCCGCGAGCTGCGAGTCCATCAGACTGCGCTCGAAATACGACGGATGATGCAACTGCGCCAGCTTGGGCTTGTCCGGCCCGTCGGCTTCGGGATAGAAGTCGAACAGCAGGCCTTCATTGGAGCCAGCTTTCTCGCGCAGCAGTCGGTCTCCTATCGTGCGCAGATTCCTGAGTTCCGCATGCGTAGCAACCTTTTCCAGCTCAGCTGGATGAAATCATCCTGCCAGAAGCGTTCGCATTGTGCCTGGGATAGCGTCGTCATCTCCCTTTTTGCCCCGCTTTTAAAAAGGTATTGCCATTGCACTGACAAAAATCTAAATCAGTGGAACAGCCTATAAATTAACGCTCTGTGCGCTTGCGCACATTAGTCTAGCTTTCAACGTACCCGGAATTTTTTGCGCTCGCGGCCTGCAAAGAGCCCGGATAGTGGTCAAATACTGCGCTAATAATTTTTAGATAGGCCTTGAACGCGCCTGATTATGCCAACCGCGGAAGCAGTCTACTCGTCAAAGCATACGTTATGCTTTCAAATTTGGCCAGCATGAAATCCTGGCGCGGTCACCATTTGGTCAGAGAATTTCGCGTGGCAGATTTCTTCTCAATCGTTGACGGCAAGGGACTAACAATCGATCGCTATACGCGCGGATGTTAAGCAAGTGATAAATAATTCGCACCCATGTCCGGATGTGTATGAGACCATGCCATCATGAAACCGATGTGGCGCAAATCAAACACGCGCCACTCCAGATGCTAAAGAAATACTAAAGTGGCAAGTGTTTCAGCATGTAACGCCTTGCAAGGGAATGCACCGGAAGGAACTTCACCGCAAAAGCGCTTAGAGTCGTTATCAAAATGACGTTCGCAATTGTCACCAGCATAATATGATGCAGCAAGCGATTTTCATGAAGGCCACGTGGATGAAGGCGAGCTGTTCGAAGCGGATGCGTAGTTGGCGAAAGTTGTGACGCCACG
>JAQFVJ010000330.1 GCA_029439525.1 Caballeronia sp. BR6202001591004 | reverse complement strand
ACCACCCTAGCCCAGAATGTCTTCGACGGACTTACCACGCTTCGCCGCGATGTCGGCCGGAGTCGACTGCTTGCGCAGACCGTCCAGCGTCGCACGAACGAGGTTGTACGGGTTCGTCGGACCGTGGCTCTTGGCCACAACGTTTTGCACGCCCATCACGTCGAACACTGCGCGCATCGGGCCGCCAGCGATCACGCCGGTACCGTCCTTCGCCGGAGCGAGGAGGACCGCCGATGCGCCGTGCTTACCGTACACTTCGTGTTGCAGCGTGCCGTTCTTAAGGGGCACCTTGAACATGTTGCGGCGGGCCCGTTCCATTGCCTTTTGAACGGCAACCGGAACTTCCTTGGCCTTGCCCTTGCCCATGCCCACGCGGCCATCACCGTCGCCGACCACGGTCAGTGCGGCGAAGCCGAGAATACGGCCACCCTTCACAACCTTGGTCACGCGGTTGACCGCGATCATCTTTTCGCGCAGGCCGTCGTCGCGTTCGTCAGCCTGAACTTTCGCTTGCATCTTTGCCATAACGAATTCTGCCCTTAGAATTTGAGCTCGGCTTCACGCGCCGCATCAGCCAGCGCCTTCACGCAGCCGTGGTAGCGGAAACCCGAGCGGTCAAAGGCGACAGATTCGATGCCGGCAACCTTGGCCTTTTCGGCGATACGCTTGCCGATCAGGGTCGCTGCATTAACGTTGCCGCCCTTGCCCGACTTGTCGGCCAATTCTGCGCGCACTTCGGCTTCCAGCGTCGAGGCGCTTGCCACGACCTTCGTACCGCAAGCCGAGAACACTTGCGCGTAGATATGCGTATTCGTGCGATGCACGGCCAGACGTGGAACCTGCAGCTCAGCGATCTTGATACGCGTCTGACGAGCGCGACGCAAGCGAGATTGAGTCTTATCCATGATTGCGCACCCTTACTTCTTTTTCGTTTCTTTGAGGATCATAACCTCGTCGGAATAGCGCACGCCCTTACCCTTGTAAGGCTCAGGTGGACGATAGCCGCGCACTTCTGCTGCGGTCTGTCCGACTTTCTGCTTGTCGATCCCCTTGATCACGATTTCGGTCTGCGAAGGGGTTTCAGCCTTGACGCCTTCCGGCATCTGGTGCACCACCGGGTGCGAGAAACCCAGCGACAGGTTCAGTTTGTCGCCTTGCGCTTGCGCACGATAACCGACGCCAACCAGCGTCAGCTTGCGCTCGAAACCCTTGGTAACGCCCTGCACCATGTTCGCCACGAGGGCGCGCATCGTGCCGGACATCGCGTTTGCTTCACGGCTTTCGTCCGTCGGAGCTAGCATCAGGGTGCCGTTCTCGTTGGTCACGGCAACCAACTTGTTGGCCGGTTGCGAGATCGTACCGAGAGGACCCTTCACGGTGATGACGTCGCCCTTGATCGCCACTTCTGCGCCTTGCGGCAGCGTAATTGGGCCTTTACCTACTCGAGACATGTTGCTTCTCCTTAGGCGTTAAGCGACGTAGCAAATGACTTCGCCGCCGACGCCGGTCTGGCGCGCCTTGCGATCGGTCATCACACCCTTCGGCGTCGAGACGATTGCAACGCCGAGGCCATTCATGACCTGCGGGATGTTGTTGCGACCGCGGTACACACGCAGACCAGGCTTCGAGACGCGCTCGAGGCGCTCGATAACCGGACGGCCAGCGTAGTACTTCAACGCGATATTCAATTCCGTCTTCGCGCCTTCAGCCTTCACTGCGAAGTCGTCGATATAACCTTCGTCCTTCAAAACCTGCGCAATCGCAACCTTGACTTTCGACGAGGGCATAGTCACCGAAACCTTCTCAACCATCTGCGCATTGCGGATGCGAGTCAGCATATCGGCGATAGGATCATTCATGCTCATTTATGTTTCTTCCTATTACCAGCTCGCCTTGGTGAGGCCAGGGATTTCGCCGCGAAAAGCGATTTCGCGGATCTTGCCACGCGCCAGTCCGAACTTGCGGAACGTGCCACGCGGACGACCCGTGATCGCGCAGCGGTTACGCTTGCGAGTCGGGTTCGAATTACGCGGCAGTTGTTGCAGCGCCAGACGTGCGAGATAACGCTCTTCGTCCGACCTGCTTGCATCGTCGATCACAGCCTTCAGCTCAGCACGCTTCGGAGCGTACTTGGCTGCCAGGCGCGCGCGCTTCTTTTCACGTTCGATCAGTGCCAGTTTAGCCACGGTAACCTCAGTTTCTGAACGGAAACTTGAAGCCGGCGAGCAGCGCCTTTGCTTCGTCGTCAGTCTTCGCGGTGGTCGTGATGCTGATGTTCAGCCCACGCAGCGCGTCGATCTTGTCGTAGTCGATTTCGGGGAAAATGATCTGCTCTTTCACACCGATGTTGTAGTTGCCACGACCGTCGAATGCACGGCCCGACACGCCACGGAAATCGCACACGCGGGGGAGCGCAACCGTCACGAAACGGTCGAGGAATTCGTACATCGCTTGGCCGCGCAGCGTAACCATCGCACCGATCGGGTAGCCCTGACGAATCTTGAAGCCTGCGATTGCCTTGCGCGCCTTCGTGATAACCGGCTTCTGGCCAGCGATCTTCGTCAGGTCGCCCACGGCGTTTTCGATGATCTTCTTGTCAGCGACGGCCTCGCCAAGACCCATGTTCAGCGTGATCTTGGTGATGCGCGGCACTTCCATGATGGACTTGTAGCCGAACTTTTCGACGAGTTGCGGCACAACCTTTTCTTTGTAAATCTCTTGCAGACGAGCCATTTTTTAACTCCGCGTCAGGCGTTTAGCGTGGCGCCGGTAGACTTCAGGAAACGAACCTTCTTCCCGTCTTTGACCTTGATGCCTACACGCGACGCCTTGCCGTTCGCGTCGACCAATGCGACGTTCGAAATATGCAGCGGCATCGACTTGGCTTCCACACCGCCCGTCGTTCCCTTCATCGGGTTCGGCTTGACGTGCTTCTTGACGAAGTTGATACCCTCGACAGTGACACGGCCTTCCGCAACGACCAGCACGGTACCCCGCTTGCCCTTGTCTTTGCCGGTCGTGACGATGACTTCGTCACCCTTGCGAATCTTGTTCATCGAGACTCCTTACAGCACTTCCGGCGCGAGCGAAACGATCTTCATGAATCGTTCGCTACGCAGTTCACGCGTAACCGGCCCGAAAATACGCGTACCGATCGGCTCGAGCTTGGTATTCAAAAGAACGGCGGCATTGCCGTCGAACTTGATGAGCGAGCCATCCTGGCGCCGCACGCCCTTGGCCGTACGAACGACCACGGCGTTGTAGATTTCGCCCTTCTTCACGCGTCCGCGCGGCGTCGCTTCCTTGACGGTCACCTTGATGATGTCGCCAATGCTTGCGTAACGACGCTTCGAGCCGCCGAGCACCTTGATGCACATGACTTCACGCGCACCTGTGTTGTCGGCCACTTCAAGCCGAGTTTCGGTCTGGATCATGGTTTATCTTTCCCAACTTAATCCGATTGCACCACCATGGTGCAACCGGTCAGTCTTGGTCCCGTCAGCCAAATGGCGCTTGGGTTAGAACAGGCAGCAACGGCAGACGAAACCCGCCATAGCAATCCGGTGAATCTGTCGATTCAGGCTGGCGCCCAAACCGGCTTCCCCCACCACAATTTCTCCCGCGACGGGTCTCCCACAAAGAGGTAAGCTTAAAACTATAATAAATAATCTTGGTCTTGCAAGCGCAACTTACTGCGACACTCACTATTTCCGCATCGCGGCACTACTGCTTCAACTTTAGATCACGCGCGCCGCTTCAACCAGCTTTGACACAACCCAAGCTTTCGTCTTCGAAGTCGGACGGGTTTCCTGGATTTCGACGAGATCGCCTTCGTTGTACGTGTTCGCGTCGTCATGCGCGTGGTACTTCTTGGAGCTCACGACATACTTGCCGTAGATCGGATGCTTCACGCGGTGCTCGACCAGGACGGTGACCGTCTTGTCCATCTTGTTGCTGACGACCTTGCCGACCAGCGTCCGCTTGAGCGAGGTTTTCACGCTATCGTTCATTTCTGGTTCGCCTTCTCGGTCATGACGGTCCGCACACGCGCGATGTCGCGACGGACCTTCTTCAGCTGGCTCGTGTTGGTGAGCTGCTGGGTCGCGAGTTGCATACGCAGGCCAAATTGCGCCTTCAGCAGATCCGACAACTCTTGATTGAGCGCGGACTGGTCTTTCTGGCGAAGTTCAGTTGCCTTCATCATTTACTCCTTAGGCACCGAGCTGACGGACCACGAAGTACGTCTTGAGCGGCAGCTTGGCTGCAGCCAGACGGAACGCTTCGCGCGCCAGTTCTTCGGTGGCACCGTCCATTTCGTACAGCATCTTGCCCGGTTGGATTTCAGCGACGTAGTACTCAGGGTTACCCTTACCGTTACCCATACGCACTTCGGCCGGCTTTTGCGAAATCGGCTTGTCCGGGAAAATGCGGATCCAGATCCGGCCCCCACGTTTGATGTAACGCGTCATTGCACGACGTGCCGCTTCGATTTGACGCGCGGTCAAACGGCCGCGACCGATAGCTTTCAGACCGTACTCACCGAACGACACAGCGTTGCCGCGCGTCGCCTTGCCGGTGTTACGACCCTTCTGCTCCTTGCGATACTTTCTGCGTTTCGGTTGCAGCATCGTTATTCTCCAGTCTTCGCGTCACTGCCACGGCGGTGGCCCGCCACGGCGTGCACCTGCCGGACCACCGCCTTCACCATCGCGACGTGGACGGCG
>JAQFVJ010000329.1 GCA_029439525.1 Caballeronia sp. BR6202001591004 | reverse complement strand
AGCCATGTCCCTTTCGTCGTCGAAACAATGAGCAGGTTAACAGCATTCATCGAGGATTATAACAGCCCTTTCTTCATTTGGTTAAGGGTTCTTATCCGCATTGACAAGTCCGGCTCCGCATCCTTCCGGACAGCGATCGCTCATTGACGTTGCCGTGGACGCAAGATAGCTCTTGATCTGGTCGATCGTTAGAGTGGGTTGTCCAGCATCAGCGCGACTACGCTGGCCGCGTGAGGGGTTGCCTGCGAAGTGCTCGACAGTAGTCGTAACTCTCCGCTCCCGGGTCTTTGGGGCCGGCGTTAAAGGTGGAAAGAATAATAGTATCGCCCGGCGCCATGATGTTTACCAGCGAACCATAATTCGAGAACGAAGCGCGGTTGCTGCTCGAATTGGTCGCGCCGACGACGATGATTCCCTGACAGGCAGGCGTCGAATATGTCTGAGACGTATCGACATTCTACCTGCGGCCTGCACGATGATCGCCCCGTTGCTTCGAGCGATGTCGATCCCATCCTGATTGGATTTACTGCATTGCCCGTTGCCGCTGAGACTCAGATTGATCACCTTTGCGGGGTTCGGATTGTCCGGAACACCCGGAACTGAACCGCCCGAAGCCCATAACGATGGCGTCGTTGATGTCGGAAGTGAATCCGCCGCCGCGGCTCAGCGTTCGCACGAGCAGGATCTTGCTGTTGAATGCGCTTCCTGTAACGCCGACGCCGTTATTGGTCTTGGCAGCGATGATGCCTGCTACGTGAGTGCCATGCCAAGTCGAGTTGTGGAGACATAGAGTAGGAGCCGCCAGATGCCGGGCACGAATCACCGGCTTGCAGCCAGTCACCCGGATCTGAGGCGTCTGACGAGCGGCCGCTTCTGTTTCGATCGAATGTAGCATTGGCGACGAAGTTATACCCCGGCAGCACTTGTCCGGCGAGGTCGCTGTGCGTGGTAATCCCCGTATCGACGACAGTGACGACTACGCCCTTTCCGCGGTGGCCTTGTCCCATGCGTCGGGCAAGGATATGCCCGTTGTCCCGCCCGACATGCCCCAATGTTGGCTGTACAGCTCATCGTTGGGCACCAGCGCCGGATGCATGATCAGGTCGGGCTCGATGTACTCGACGTCCTGGCTCTCTTCAGGTCTTGGACTATGAAGGCTTCCGCTTCCGAAGCGCTCCTGCCTCTGGACGTCTGAACCACATGTCCCTTGGTGGCGGTCACGCTCCTTTCCGAGATCGAAATATTTCTGGCACTGGCGATACGTGAATTGTTCGACGTAGCGACGTTGCTATCGTTCGAGCCCTTGAGCAAGGTGCTTTTGCGATAGTAGACGATAAAGCGGTCGTATTGGCCGTCTATGCCGCTCGTGTGCGTACGAGATGCGTACTCGGAAGGAACTTCATTGACCGCGATTTTCGCAGTTGCCTTCAGTTTGGACGATTCAGCGAAGACTTTTGTGCTTGCGGCTGGAAGTGCAGGTTCCTCAGTACCTCCGCCGCAAGCGGCAAGCATCGCCGAGGTGATGACGGAAAACGCAGCTAATTTTATTTTCATTGGTTCACTGTGCTTCTTATGTTTATTTGAAATGCCGAAACTATTTCTGTGGCTCGGCAGCCCCATCTGGCAATCAACCCAATGCCAATTACAAATTAATTACGTATATGTAACAAATATATGAGCGACAACCGAAACGATCAGTAATTTCTCGTTCACGGGAGTTTTTAGGGGGATTCTTAAAGGAGGGGGCCGAGCGCTGACATGCGGAATGGTCGCCACATGCTCACGTGCAGCCCGCAGGGGCGGACAGCGATTGAGAGGCGAGAGCAATTCCGAAATGCATCGCCTTACGGTTTGCGGCTACGTCGGAAGGCTGCCCCGAGCTGGGTTATCGGGGCGGGTTCGATTACGTCAAAGCGAGGTCGTATGGAAGCCAACCGTTCTTGTCAAATCATCACTTCGGCGCGAACGACGGATTCGCATTGCGCCGGCCTTCGTCGAGTACGTCGATCTTGGCGATATCTTCCGCGTCGAGCTTGAGCTTCTGCGTTTCCCAGTTGCTCTTCTGATGCTCCGGATTCGTCGATGCCGACAGCACCAAGATATCGCGCGACAAGAGCCACGCGAAGGTCACCTGCGCGGGGGCGTCGCGCAGTGCTTCTGCGCGATCGCCTTGAGGCGTCTGATCGTTATGTGCGTGGCCTTCGCCGAGCGGTATATACGCCGTCACTTTGATGCCGAGCCGCTGCGTCGCATCGACGAGCGAGCGATTGGCGAGAAACGGGCTCACGAACTGGTTCGTGACGATCTCCTTGCCGCCCGGCGCCTTCACTGCTTCGTCGAGCAAGGGCGCCGTGAAGTTCGACACGCTGTAATGACGGATCAGGCCGAGATAGAGCAGGATATTGGCGACATGCGGCACGATTAGGTCGCCATCTTTCAGAAACGGCGGCGCATACGGAATATGTGGCTCGGTCTTGCTGTTGAGTATCTTCATCATCGCGCTGCTGCCGTTCGGCTCGCGCTCGACATCAACATATGCCGCGCCGGCATCTTCGAACGCGAGCCAATTCGCCACGGCCCTGCAAGCCGTCCCAGTAGTAGAGTTCGTAAGCCATGAATGAAGTCCTTGGGGTCAGTGCTGCATAGCGCGTAAGAACAATGAGCGAAGCACTACGACTGTTCCTGCCGCCATGAAAAAAGGAGTAACGCAGACGTTATTCCCTTCGAACGTTCATGCCGTTCTGGCTTTATAACGCGGCTTTCGACTCGTCATAAAGTCCCGCGGCAAGACGCGATGCCAGGCTTTTGCGGTCCACCTTGCCGACTGCCGTTTTCGGCAGCGATTCGACGAACACCACATCCGCCGGCACATAAATGCGCGAGAGGCGCTGTTTCACTGCATCCTACACGCGCGATGCATCCATCGCGGTAGATTCTTCGGCACCACGAACGCGACCGGCACTTCGCCGAGATCGCGGTCCGCGCGCCCGACGACGCAGCACGCGGCCACATCACCTTGCGCCACAATCACGCTTTCGATCCAACAAGGGCGACAGGTTCTCGCCGCCGCGAATGATCACGTCCTTGATGCGGCCCGTTACATAGAGATAACCGTCGTCGTCGAAACGGCCGAGATCGCCTGTGCCGAGCCAGCCATCCTTGACGGTGCGCGAGGTGGCATCCGCCGCGCTGAGATAGCCTGTCATCAGATTCGGTCCGCTGATGCAGATTTTGCCTTCGACGCCGGGCGCATCCGTCATCGTGCCGTCGGCTGCGCGCAGGTTCACGGTCTGTCCCGGCAACACTTTGCCGACGGGGCCGACACGCCGCGCATCCGGCGGATTGAGCGTGCTGGTGCAGGTCGCTTCCGACAGGCCATATGAAATGACGAGCGGACAGCCGAGCTTCGCTTCGACTTCGCGATGCAGCGCTTCGGTGATCGGCGCGGAGCCGCAGCGCGCCATGCGCAAGGTCGCGAGCGTGCGCGCATCGAAGGGCTGATCGAGGATGCGCGAATACATCGTCGGCACGCCGGTGATGATTGTCGGCTCGAAGCGCGTCATCAGCGCGGGCATGTCTTCAGCGCGAAAACGCGGGCAGAACGCGACACTCGCGCCCGCGCGCAGCGGAGCGAAAAGCTGATTGTTGACGCCGTCGGTGTGATAGATCGGCATCGCGTGCAGAAGACGATCATCGCTCGACAACGCGCTTTGTTCGAGCACGCCGAGCGCGTTGTTCAGCAACGCGGCCTGCGTGAATTGCACGACCGCCGTCCCGTGCTGCCCGATGTGAACAGCAGCAATGCCGGACACGTCGCATCAACATCGACGGGCGGGAAGTACGAGCTTTCGGTGAGACGCGCGAAGTCGATCGCCGAAGCGTTCTTCGGAATATCGAGTTCGCTCAGCAGTGCCGCGTTCTCCGCGTCATGCACGACGAAGCGCGCGTGTGTTTCGGCGAGCCGCGCGGCAACTTCCTGCGCCGCGAGCTTCGGTTCGAACACGCACGGGCACAGTCCCGCGCGAATCACGGCGAGCAGCAGCGAAGGCATCGATCAAGCGCGCCATCATGATGACGACGACATCGCCGGGATGCGCATCGCGGCCCGGACAGATTGGCTGCGACCGCGCCGGTTTCGCGCGCGAGCTCTGCATAGGTCAGCGAGCGCGTGCCGTCTGTCAGCGCGGGAAGGTCCTGCACGTCGCGCGCATGCCAGTACTGTTCGAACGCTTGCGCGCGAGCGTCGTCGGTCTTGCATCGAAATTCAAGGCAGTGGATGTCGTCACGTTCATTATCTGAGTCGGATGGCGGCGTCGCTTTCGAACTGGCCGAGCGATCGAAGTGCTTCGCGCTCGTGTGCCGTTAGCAGCGGTGTCGGCACGGCGCCCGTCGCGTCGAACGTGAAGCACTTCGATCGCGCACTTCGTCGAGGCTCGATTCCGGGTGC
>JAQFVJ010000328.1 GCA_029439525.1 Caballeronia sp. BR6202001591004 | reverse complement strand
GCCATCCGGATGAAACAGCGGGATCAGCGATCGATCTCGCCGAACACGATGTCCTGCGTCCCGATGATGGTCACGGCGTCAGCGATCATGTGGCCGCGCGCCATTTCGTCGAGCGCTGCGAGGTGCGCATAACCGGGCGCACGAATCTTCAAGCGATACGGCTTGTTGGCGCCATCCGAAACCAGATAGATGCCGAACTCGCCCTTCGGATGCTCGACGGCGGCGTACGTTTCGCCTTCGGGCACGTGGAAGCCTTCGGTGAAGAGCTTGAAGTGGTGAATCAGCTCTTCCATGTTGCTCTTCATGCCGACACGCTTCGGCGGCGCAATCTTGTGATTATCGATCATCACAGGACCCGCATTCTTGCGCAGCCAGTCAATACACTGTTTGGCGATGCACGTCGACTGGCGCATTTCTTCCACGCGCACCAGATAACGGTCGTAGCAATCGCCGTTCACGCCAACCGGAATGTCGAAGTCGAGCTGGTCATACACTTCGTACGGCTGCTTTTTACGCAAGTCCCACTCGACGCCCGAACCGCGCAGCATCGCGCCGCTCATGCCGAGTTGCAACGCGCGCTCGGGGCTCACGACGCCGATACCCACGAGACGCTGCTTCCAGATACGGTTGTCGGTGAGCAGCGTTTCGTACTCTTCGACACAGCCCGGGAAGCGATTGAAGAAGTCCTCGATGAAGTCGAGCAGCGAACCCTGACGGTTCTCGTTCATCCGCTCGAGTGCCTTTGCGTTGCGGATTTTGGACGCCTTGTATTGCGGCATTGCGTCAGGCAGATCGCGGTAGACGCCGCCCGGACGGTAGTAGGCCGCGTGCATGCGCGCGCCGGACACCGCCTCATACACGTCTATCAGATCCTCGCGCTCGCGGAACGCGTAGAGGAACACCGCCATCGCGCCGACATCGAGCGCGTGCGAGCCGATCCACATCAGGTGGTTCAGCACGCGCGTGATTTCGTCGAACAGCACGCGGATGTACTTCGCGCGCACCGGCACGTCGATGCCGAGCAGCTTTTCGATTGCGAGGACATAGCCGTGCTCGTTAACCATCATCGACACGTAGTCGAGACGATCCATGTACGGCACGGACTGGATGAAGGTCTTGGTTTCCGCGAGCTTTTCGGTCGCGCGGTGCAACAGGCCGATGTGCGGGTCGGCGCGCTGGATGACTTCGCCGTCGAGTTCGAGCACGAGGCGCAGCACGCCGTGCGCTGCCGGGTGCTGCGGGCCGAAGTTCAGCGTGTAATTCTTGATCTCTGCCATGGCGCTCTCTTAATGTTTCAGACCGCCATAGCGATCTTCGCGAATCACGCGCGGCGTGATCTCGCGCGGTTCGATCGTCACAGGCTGATACACGACGCGTTTCTCTTCCGGATCGTAGCGCATTTCGACGTAGCCGGAAATCGGGAAGTCCTTGCGGAATGGATGGCCGATGAAGCCGTAGTCCGTGAGAATGCGGCGCAGGTCCGGATGGCCTTCGAACACGATGCCGTAGAGGTCGAACGCTTCGCGCTCGTACCAGTTCACCGACGACCAGATGTCGACCACCGAAGGCACGATGGGCACTTCGTCGTCCGGAGCAAACACGCGAACGCGCACGCGCCAGTTGTTCGTCACGGAAAGGAGATGGAGCACGGCCGCGAAGCGCGGGCCGTCGTAGACGCCGTCGCCATAGGTCGAATAGTCGACGCCGGCGATGTCCATGCACTGCTCGAAGCGCAGCGACTTGTCGTCATGCAGTTGCTTGCAGACGTCCAGATAGTTGACCGCCTTGACGACAATCGTCACTTGCCCGAGCGACTCGGTGATGCTCTGGAGACGGTCGCCAAACGCCGCCTCGAGGTTCGCTTTGAGGATCTCGAATTTGCTTGCCATAATTGGGGAGGCTCAGGCCCTTACTGACGGGCGATGGTATTGGTGCGGCGAATCTTCGCCTGCAACTGGATCACGCCGTAGACCAGCGCTTCGGCGGTCGGAGGACAACCGGGAACGTAGACATCGACCGGCACGATCCGGTCGCAGCCGCGCACGACCGAATACGAATAGTGGTAGTAGCCGCCGCCGTTCGCGCACGAACCCATCGAGATCACCCAGCGCGGCTCGGCCATCTGGTCATAGACCTTGCGCAACGCGGGCGCCATCTTGTTGCACAGCGTGCCGGCGACGATCATAACGTCGGACTGACGCGGACTCGGGCGAAACACCACGCCGAAACGGTCCAGGTCGTAGCGGGCGGCGCCCGCATGCATCATCTCGACGGCGCAGCATGCGAGACCGAACGTCATCGGCCACAGGGAGCCGGTGCGCGTCCAGTTGATCAGCTTGTCAGCCGTGGTGGTGACAAAACCTTCCTTCAAGACCCCTTCGATACTCATTTGTTTTCCACTCCAGATGGGCCGCCAGCCATAGCGGCCCATGAATCCGGTGATCTAACTGTCATTCCCAGTCCAGGCCGCCCTTTCTCCAGATGTAGGCGAAGCCGAGCAGGAACTCGAGCAGAAAAATCATCATGGCGATGAAGCCGGGCCAGCCGATGTCGCGCAGAGACACCCCCCACGGAAACAGGAACGCCGTCTCAAGGTCGAAGATGATGAAAAGAATCGCGACGAGATAGTAACGCACATCGAACTTCATACGCGCGTCTTCGAATGCTTCGAAACCGCACTCGTACGGCGCGTTCTTCTCGGTGTCGGGCTTGTTGGGACCGAGGATCTTACCGATACTGACCAACGCCATTCCTAAACCAAGGCCCACCAGAAGAAACAAGAAGACGGGGTAATAGGGTGCGAGGTTCAAAGCTATCCTCAGATCGGTAGATGTGGTCTGTAATTGGATTGGGGCGCTTCGGCCGGGACGGACCACCCGGCGGGAGGATCACTTGGGATCGCTCACGATTCCAACTTTACCGTAAGGGTACTCCAGAAGTGACAATGCCAGCCGAAGCAACGCATGCGGCTGGCATTGGATAACTTTGGTGCCGACGGCGAGACTCGAACTCGCACAGCTTTCGCCACTACCCCCTCAAGATAGCGTGTCTACCAATTTCACCACGTCGGCACTGTACCGCAATCCGGGAAAACTAACTCCTTAATTTTTTGCCGCAAATTACCTCGTCTAAATTATAACCAGCCCGTTTGAATTATTCAACGCACAAAATGCAAAATGCGCGAAAAATTTATCCCGGCGGTTTTGAGTGTTATTTGGGTATGTCTGCACCCGGCGCGCTCGATGCAGGCGCGGCGCCCGACCCAGGTGCGACGGATGCCGGCGCTGCAGCCACCACAGGAGCCGAACCCGACTTGGCTGCAGCAGGCGCCGATGCCACCGGCACAAGACCCGCGCCCAGCAGACCGGCGGTTGCGTGCGACTTGTAGCTGCCGAGGTAAGTCAGCGCGAGCGTCGTGATGAAAAACACCGCGCCGAGAATCGCCGTCGTGCGCGACAGAAAATTCGCCGATCCCGTCGCACCGAACAGACTGCCCGATGCGCCGCTGCCAAATGCCGCGCCCATGTCGGCGCCTTTACCGTGCTGCAGCAGCACGAGTCCGGTAACGCCCAAGGCCAACAACAACTGGACGACGATAATCAAAGTCTTCAAATACAACATTTCTACTCACCTGGATCTTGATGTTTCCGTGACACTCATGTGTCGCGATGCGTTCCTGCTTCTACACTACGCGATTCGACGGCTCATGCCGCCTTTTGCAGGACGGTCTGCGCTGCCTGGCAGATCGCCAGAAAATCTTTCGACTTCAGCGACGCGCCGCCGATCAGCCCGCCGTCGATGTCTCGTTGTTCGAACAATTCCTGCGCGTTGTCCGGCCTCACACTGCCACCGTACAGCACCGGCACCTTCGCCACCGACGCACCCTTTTCCGTCAGCTTGCTGCGCAAGAACACGTGAACGTCCTGCGCCTGCGCCGACGTCGCGCTCTTACCGGTGCCGATTGCCCACACCGGTTCATAGGCGATGACGATGCTCGCCGCCTGCTCCTCGTTCAACGCCATGAGAACAGCGTCGAGTTGCGTGGCGATGACCTGTTCCGTCTCACCCGCTTCGCGCTGCTCGAGCGTTTCGCCGAGACAGACGATCGGCGTGAGGCCCGCGTCCAGCGCGCGAACGGCTTTTTCCGCGACGAGTTCCGGCGTCTCGCCATGATACGCACGACACTCGGAGTGCCCGACGATCGCATACGTCACGCCGAAATCCGCCGCCATTTCCGCCGCGACTTCGCCGGTGTACGCGCCGTGGCTATGCCCGGAGATATCCTGCACGCCCC
>JAQFVJ010000327.1 GCA_029439525.1 Caballeronia sp. BR6202001591004 | reverse complement strand
GTGCTGTCGCCCGATTTGCGCGAACGTATCGAGGCGGCGATCGCCAAGCTCGACTATCGCCCCAACCAGATGGCGCGCGGCCTCAAACGCGGCCGCAATCGCCTGATCGGCATGCTGCTCGCCGACCTGACCAATCCCTATACCGTCCGAAGTGCTGCAGGGCGTCGAGGCCGCGTGCCACGCGCTCGGGGCTACATGCCGCTCATTTGTCACGCCGCCAACGAGATCGACATGGAGCGGCACTATTTGCAATTGCTGACGACGTATCGTGTCGAAGGCGTGATCGTCAATACGCTCGGCGTCAAGGAAGAACTGCTGCAAGGCTTCGCGCAAGGGCGGCGTGCCGGTCGTGCTGGTGGATCGCGCGGGAAGGCATCGTCACCGATATGGTTGGACTCGATAACCCGGCGGCCGTCGCGCTCGTGATGCGTCATCTTGTCGATGAAGGCTTCGATGAACTGCTGTTAGAGTCGTGCAGCCGGTGACGCACGTGAGTTCGCGCCGCTTGCGCGAAGCCGCGTTTCATGAGAGCGTGGCCGCGCTCGATGCAGGCACGGTGCGCGCCTCGACGCTGGTGATCGATTTTGCGGATTCCGCGCCCACGCTCGCCGAGCTCGATCGACGCATCCCCGCCGCGCGCGGCGGGTAGGCGGATCGCGCTGTTCGCGGCGAACGGACCAGTCGCGCTGCGCGTCGTCGTGTATCTGAAGAAGGCGCGTTACGGCACGGACTGGCAAGCGCATGTCGCGCTGATGTGTCCATCGACGATTCCGAATGGGCACAACTCGCCGGCATGACGACGGTGCGCCAGCCGACGTACGATATCGGCCGGCGCGCGGTGGAGTTTCTGCACGAGCGTCTCGGCGGCGCCGCGATGCCCGCGCGCGAATGCCTGCTTCCGGGCGAATTAATCGTGCGCGATTCGACGGCGCGAAAAAGCGCTTCTCAAGCCGCTTCTCGAGTTTCAGGGAGTTGAATGGTCAGTGTTTCGACATTGGTGAGCCCTCGCGATCGCGACGCTTCTGGTGGGCGCGATGCCGGTCGTGTTGTATCGGATGGCGAAGCCCCGCCTACGGCTCAATCCGCGTGAGGCGATCCCTTAGCGTCGCCGTGTTCGCGCTCTTCGCGATGGTGCTCGAACGCGCGTTGCACGGCTTCATGCTGAGTAATCCTGCGACGATGTCCATGCTCGCGAATCCCGCTGCGTTCGTCATTTACGGCGTGGTGACGGCGGGTCTTTTCGAAGAATCCAGCCGCTATCTCGCGATGAAATGGCTGATCTCGCGCGAGCCTTCCACGCTCGAGCGACCCGGTCCGGGACTCGGTTATGGCATCGCACTGTGGGGCGGAAGCGTGGCTCGTCGGCGTGCTCGTGCAGGCGCAGTCGATCGTCTACGCGGTGCTCGCCAACAACGGCACGCTCGATTCGCACTTCACCAATGCGCATGTCGAAGCGCTCGCGCGCATCCACATGGTGCTCGTAACGCTATCGCCGATGTCGGCGACGATCTTCGTCGTCGAGCGGGCAAATGCGTTCGTGTTTCAGCTCGGCTTTTCCGCGCTGATGTGGCAGTTGCTGCGCGAGCGTTCGCGTCATGCGCGCTCGACGTGCTGATTGCGGCGCATGCGCTGGTCGGCTTGCCAGCCGCGTTGTTTCAGGCGCGCATGATTCCGCTGCTCGCGGCCGATGCCGTGTATCTCGTGTTGAGCGTGATCGTCGCAGTGGCGCTGGTGCGGGGTACTATCGCGCGGTCTCGCAACCAGCGCACTGATGCGCATAGACGCTCATCGATCACGCAATCATTTTCGCCATGGACGATTACCAATACGACTGCCCGAGCGCGGATATCGACACGCTCGCGCACGTCATCTGCGATCTCTTTCCCGAGCAGACGCGCTTTGCCGAACGCAAGGATGAAGAAGGCCGCACGATCCTGTCGATTCACTACATCGCGATGCGCTTCGGGCCGACGGCGCGCCGCATCACCATCGACGTGCATTTTACGCCGGAGGCGCTAGGACGTTATCGCGCATTGCCGCCGCGCTTGCATGCGCGCAGCTATGCGGTGTTGCGTGCCTATGTGGAAGCGACGCTGGGATCGCTCGAAAAGATGCACGCGGAAGGCCAGAGCGTGCCGCGCGAGATGGAAATCAAAATGGGCGACGACTTCGCCTGAGTCGTTCAGGCTTCGCGATACACGCGGGCGAAGCGTTTCGCTTTTCCGAAATCGCCCGGCGCATATTGCATGACCCAGTCGCCTGCCTCGCCGGTGAGCACGTCGCCGGCGGCGGATCGGGCGATGGAGAAGGACTCGTGGATCTGTTTTCGTCAGCACGACGTTCGGCACGTTGCGATACGTGCCCGCTTCGCCATGCGCGATATTCCCTTCGGATACGTACTTCGCATCGAAGCGTTGTTCGCACACAACACGGCCCAGTGCTCGCCATTCCCGGCCGTGACGATAGCGTCGCCTATCACATAGCGATTCGGTCCTTCCAGACTCATCAGTACGCCGTCGGCAGCGGCGGATGCGGCGGGCGTGCACTATTTTTCGATCTCACCGAAGACGTTTGCGCGACGCATGCGATCCGCACGATCGCGGAGGAAAGCGACTCCACCTTCATGCCGCAATGCGGTCTTGCGTCGGGCTTCATCGGCATCGACGCGCACGATCTCGCGAAGCGTCTGGACGACGAGCGCGAAGTCAAAATGCGCGTCGGCGCGCTGCCCGAGTTTCCGACCAACGCGCTCAAATACAACCTGACGTGGAGCATCGACGGGCTCATCAACGAGTACTGCCAGCCGTGCGAGGCGATCCGCGAGGGCCGCACGCAATGGGTTCAGCCGTTCGAAGGCGTCGAGCATTTTTCGCTCGATGGCATCGAGTACGAAGCCTTCAATACCTTGGGCGGACTTGGCACCTTGTGCGAAACGCTGGCCGGCAAGGTCGAAACGCTCGATTACAAGTCGGTGCGCCATCCGGGGCACCGCGATCTGGTGCCATTCCTGCTCGACGATCTGCGCATGTCCCAGCGATCGCGACGGGCTGAAGACCATGTGTTTTGAAGCGCGCCCGCGCAGGACGTCGTGCTAATCTTCGTCACGGTGACCGGCATGCGGCGCGGCCCGCTCGTGCAGGACGTGTTCACACGCAAGATCTTCGCGAAGAATGTCTGCGGCGTGCCGATGAGCGCGATCCCAGATCACGACGACCGCCGGCGCGATCTGCGTGGAGCTGGATCTGTTCCGCGAGGGCGTGCTGCCGCAAAGCGGCTTCGGGCATCAGGAGCAGGTACCGCTAGATGCGTTCCTCGACAATCGCTTCGGCAAGCTGTACGAAAGCGCGAGCGCGGTGGTGTCGGAGCCGGCGCTCGCGATACGCAGTGAAAACGAGTGTCGAGCCAGCAGCGCGTCGTAATCCGCTTGCGAAGGCGCGGTGGTGTCCCAACAACAACATCACCAGCGTCTTCGCGACCGCTTCGTCGGGCATCACGAGACGCTGCTGGCAGTAGTCGTCCTAACGCGCGAGTTTGTATGCATCATTCGCGTCACCTCGTGCGACGATGCGCTCGCGCGCCACATCTTCCCTCACATGCACGCACGAACACGACGCGGATCGTCACATCGTCGCCGATGCCGAGCCACGCGCGATCGAACAGGTGTCCCTCGCGCACTTTGCGCCGCTGGTTTGCTGCTCGACGGGGCGCATCGCCAGTCCGGCCGCGAACACGGCGAGAAACGCATATAAGTTTGCAGCAATTCGGCGACGCCGTACGACAGCGCGATCAGACCAAGCGCATAGAAGCGAAGCCTTCCGGTCCAGCCCCAGGCGGATCGGCAGAATCCACATGCGGGTCGGTCGGCGGCACGCGCAAGCCCAGGCCGATCGCGAGCGGCGACACGAGCATCGCGACTTCAGTGATGCGGCGCAGAACGGTCGCATCGGTGGCGAGGTCGATATGCAGCAAAAACCGGCCGCGCTCGGGCCGAGCGCGAAGCCGATAGCGAGATAGCACATCGCCGTGCTGATCAGCAGGCGTTTGAACGTTGAGCTGGCGAGG
>JAQFVJ010000326.1 GCA_029439525.1 Caballeronia sp. BR6202001591004 | reverse complement strand
GGGTGGTGCCGATGACGGCAGCGTTTGCTGCCGGCGGTTCGATCTGCGAAGGCGGCTCGGCTTGCGGTTCGCTGTTGCTGCCGCCGCGTTTGGGCACATCGCGGACATCGCGCACGCGCAGACGGAACGGCGGATGCCAGCGCGCATCGGTTTGGACTTCTAGCCATTGCGCTTGCGGCCGCTTGAACGCGATCGATACGCGCGTCAGATTGGTCACGGTCAGACCCTTGACGTTGCGCAAGGGTTGATCGATATGAAAGCCATTCGGCTCTGGTGTTTCGGTGCCGTGAATCACGATGACCGGTCCGCGAAACGTCTCCGCCGCTTTTACCAGACTGCGCTTGAGTTCGAGAAAGCTGTCGCGTGGCTTGTTCGAACGCGAAAAACGCAGCCACGGAAAGCGCTCGCGCCGTTCGTAACGGCCGAAGTCGGGATCGCCCTGAAGGATCACGACGAGCGCACGCATTTCGGAACGGCGTGCCGTTTCGGCGGCATGCTCGAGCCAGAAACTCGTTGCGACCGCGCGATCCTCGAACTCGCCGTTGCGTCCGCCCGCGGTCAGATAGTGGTTGTTCGGACTCGGCGCATTCAGGCCGATGAATGCGACGCCGTGATCCTGCCAGCGCACGATTTCACGAAACGTCCTGAAGCGCGCGACATCGCTTTCGCGCGACAGCGTGAGCAGGCCTTGACCGAGCGAATTGGCATCAGGATAGAAGAGTTGACGCACGAAGTCGAGTCGTTCGACCGGATCGTACGCGCCTGTCTGCGCGGGACCACACTCGGTCCAGTCGTGCTGACCGAGCAATAGCACGAGCGGGACACGCGAGGTATCGAGCAGATCGTGCCGCGCCTGGAAGATGCTGTCGCGGCACGGTTCGGACGCGCCCTTCACGTTGCCGTCGTAGACGATGAAGGCGATATTGCTGCGGTCCCGCGCGATCGCATCGAGCATCTGGCGCACAGAGTTTTCGTCGGCCGCGCGGTTGAGCGCGTTCGCGACGACGGCAAAACTCAGCGGCGATTCGTCCTGCGCTTGAGTCGGCTGACAGACGCCGACCCACACCCACAGCGCGAAAAACAGCGCGGCGGCGAAGCAACGCGCCGCCACGCCGTGGGTTCCGAAACGCTCAACGCGACGCATCCGGTGCGGGATTCGCCAGTTCATGCAGCTCGTAGAGCAGGTCGAGCGCATCGCGCGGGCGCAGATTGTTCGGATCGAGTGCCCGCAGCTTTTCGAGGACGGGATGCTCCGGTGCGTCGGCAGCTTGCGGTTCCGCTTCGGGCTCCTCTTCGTAAGGGGTGTACGGCTGGCTTGCGAACAGGTCGAACTGCGCAACGGGCGAACCGGGCTGGCCGATTGACTGCTGCTCCAGATGTATGAGATGCTTGCGCGCCGCGCGGATCACCGGCGCTGGCACGCCCGCGAGTTGCGCGACCTGCAGGCCGTAGCTCTGGTTGGCGGGGCCTTCGTTGACGGCATGCAGGAACACGATGCCGTGATTGTGCTCGACCGCCGACAAATGCATGTTAGCCGCCTGCGGAAACTCGGCGGGCAGTTGCGTCAATTCGAAGTAGTGCGTCGCGAACAGCGTGTAGCAGGTGTTGTGTGTCAGCAGATGCCGCGCGATCGCCCACCCGAGCGCGAGGCCGTCGAAGGTCGATGTGCCGCGCCCGATTTCGTCCATCAGCACGAGGCTCGATGCGCTCGCGTCGTTGAGAATCGCGGCGGCTTCGGTCATCTCGACCATGAAGGTCGAACGGCCACCCGCGAGATCGTCGGCCGCGCCGATGCGCGTAAAAATGCGATCGAGCGCGCCGAAGCGTGCGCGCTTCGCCGGCACGTAACTGCCGACGTGCGCCATCAACGCGATCAGCGCGATCTGACGCATGAAGGTCGACTTACCACCCATGTTCGGGCCGGTGATGAGCAGCAGCTTGCGCTCGCGGCTGAGACAACAGTCGTTGGCGATGAACTGCTCGACCTGCGCCTCGACGACCGGATGCCGTCCCTGTTCGATATCGATGCCCGCATCAGCGGCGAACTCCGGCGCGACCCAGTCGAGCGCGCGGGCGCGTTCGGCGAAGGCCGCGAGCAGATCTAGTTCGGCGAGTGCGCCTGCGACGCGCTGGCAATCCGCGATGAAGGGCAAGAGGTTCTGCAGCAGCGCGTCATAAAGCGCGCGCTCACGGGCGAGCGCGCATTCCTGCGCGGACAGCGCCTTGTCCTCGAAGGTCTTCAGTTCGGGCGTGATGTAGCGCTCGGCATTCTTGAGCGTCTGACGGCGGCGATAGTCGTCGGGCACCTTGTCCGTCTGACCGCGCGTGACTTCGATATAGAAGCCGTGCACCTTGTTGTACTCGACGCGCAGATTCACGATGCCCGTACGCGTGCGTTCGCGTGCTTCGAGATCGATCAGGAACTGATCGCAGTTCTCCGAAATATCGCGCAACTCGTCGAGATCGGCGTCGTAACCGCGCGCGATCACGCCGCCGTCACGGATCAGCGCGGCGGGCTCCGGTGCAATGGCGCTCGTGAGCAGATGAAGACACTCGGCAGGCGGCTCGAGCGACGCGCCGATGCGCTCGAGCGCCGCGACCTGCAAGGGCACCGAGGCGACGCGCTGGCGCAGTTCGGGCAGTGCCGCGAAGGTATCGCGCAGGCTCGACAGATCGCGCGGACGCGCGGACAGTAGCGCGAGACGTCCGGTGATGCGTTCGATGTCCGAGATCTTGCGTAAGGCGCTTCGCAAGGCATCGAGCCCGCTGCCGGCGGGTGCATCGAGCAGCGCGCCGATGGCCTGCTGACGCCCCTGCGCAATCAACGCATCGCGCGGCGGATGATGCAGCCAGTGCCGCAAGAGGCGGCTGCCCATCGTCGTGCAGCAGGTGTCGAGCAGCGAGAAGAGCGTGGGCGACTCGGTGCCGCGCAGCGTTTCCGTGAGTTCGAGATTGCGGCGCGTAGCGGGATCGAGTCCGATGTATTCCGATTCGTATTCGACCTTGAGGCTGCGCACGTGGCGCAATTGCTGGCCTTGTGTCGCGGCGGCATACAGCAGCAGCGCGCCCGCCGCGCTGCACGCGCAGGTGAGCGTTTGCGCGCCGAAGCCGTCGAGGCTCGCGACATCGAGCTGTTCGCGCAGACGTTGCGTGCCGGAGCCGACGTCGAAGTGCCACGCCGGCACGTGCGTGATCGCGCCGAAGCTCGATACGCTGAACGACGTCTGCATGTCCGTGATCGTATCGGCGATGAGCGTTTCCGCCGGACGAATGCGTTCGAGCGTCGCGCTCACTTCGCCGGGCGCGACTTCCGCGAGACGCAGCGCGCCGCTTGCCAGATTGAGCCACGCGAGTCCGACGCTCGTGACGAGTCCGCGGCGCCGGTTATGCGTGGGGCAGAGCGCCATCAGATAGACATCGCTCTTGTCGGAGAGCAGCGCGGCGTCGGTGAGCGTGCCGGGCGTCACAACGCGCACGACCTTGCGTTCGACCGGTCCCTTCGATGTTGCCGGATCGCCGATCTGTTCGCAGATCGCCACCGACTCGCCTAGCTTCACCAGCTTGGCGAGATATTGCTCGCAGGCGTGATGCGGCACGCCCGCCATGCGGATCGGATTGCCGCCCGACGCGCCGCGCTGGGTCAACGTGAGGTCGAGAAGACGCGCGGCTTTTTCGGCATCGTCGAAGAAAAGCTCGTAGAAATCGCCCATGCGATAGAACACCAGCGTGCCCGGATGCTCGGCCTTGATGCGGAGGTATTGCTGCATCATCGGCGTGTGCTGCGAGAAATCCGCGGGCAGGGCGGCAGCGGCTGGGTCGATGGGAATGTCTGGAGTGGCCGTGTGATTACTCATCTTGCGTGCGGAATGTGCGGTAGATGCAAAAAGACCAACGCGTGGGGCGCCAGCCGCAAATCAGCTGATAGGACAGGAGTTTAATCTGTCGGGCACAGGGGAGGAGAGCCGGCCGGATGGGTGGCGCGGATCGTTCCGAAGCAAGCGGATTCATCGATTTGGCGCATCTGCATGTTTGAAACCCCGTAAACGCAACCAGAGCCACCGGAAGGTAGCCCTGGGATTCGTCGCCGCGCAGGTTCGAAGCCCGCGCGGCCCATTGGGTTTTCAGTTCGCGCTCTGCCACGAACTTGCCCGCCTTACCAGTGATATTTGGTCCGGCGACGGCAGTCGCGTCCGTTCAGCCGAACGGACATCACGCGTCGATGGCGGCTTACGTGCGCCCCGCCAGAAAGCCGACGAGCAGCGCTAGTCCGGCCACTGTGCCCAGCGTGTGCCAGGGCTTGTCGTGTACGAAGTGATTGGCATAACCCGCTGCATCGCTGAAGCGGCCCGCGGCCGCGTTGCTCGCGCCGTTCATCTGCGAACGCGCGACTTTGAGCTTCGACTGCAACTCCTTGCGCAGCTTCTCGGCGTCAAAGTCCTTGCCGCTTTTGATCGAGCTTTCCAGATCGTCGAGAAGGCTGCGAAGTTGGTCGCTTCCCGTATCCACTGCATCGCTCGCACCGCGCACAGCGCGTTGGCCGACATTGGCTGCGCCATTGATTTTGCTGTCGAGCGTCGAACGTGTGAACAATCCCATTTCCTTGCTCCTTTATTGACTTGCCGAAAATAGATGTGCACCCGGACCGCACACGGTGATGCTGCGACGATTGCATCACGCGACAACGGCGCTTCGGGCGCATCCGTTTGCTCTGCGTCCACTGCATG
>JAQFVJ010000325.1 GCA_029439525.1 Caballeronia sp. BR6202001591004 | reverse complement strand
CGACCTGCATGGCTGTGTCGATTCGCTGCGCTATCTGTGCTGCGGGAGATTGCTTTCGACGGCGAGCGCGACCGGCTGTTTTCCGTGCCGCGATCTATCTGATCGATCGCGGCACGGACTCGCTCGCGGCCATCGATCTGATCGACAAGCCTTGGTTCTATCCGGTGCTCGGCAATCACGAGGATTCGCTGATCGCGGTGGCGACCGGCGCGATGCGCCGTCAGGCGTGGTATGCGATCGGCGGCTTGTGGGCCGAAGAGATCGACGACGATCAACTGGGCGAACTCGCGGTGCGGCTCGCGAAGCTGGCGCTGGTGCGCATGGTCGGTGAGGGCGAAGGGCGCTTCAACGTGCTGCACGCGGAATTCTTCGGCAGCGACGCGGATCTCGACGCCGCCGATTACTCCGACGAAGCGCGCAATCAGTTGCTATGGGGGCGCGGTTTGGCGCTCGGCAGCGCGGACCCGGCGCGTCAGCGCGGGCTGTCAACCACTTATATTACGGTCACACGCCGACTCGCACGGTCAAGCAGAAAGCAGATCGGCTCGCAAACCTATATCGACACCCGCTGCCTTCGCCTCGGAAGGCCGGCTTACCATCGTGCAGGCCGGCCCGGCCTGCGCTATATGGACGATTCGCGGCGCGGCTACACACACGCGAATGGATCGACGGCGCGTTCGCGTACTTCACAGGGCAAGCGCATCGGCGACGACGGCGAGATTCGCCGCATCAATGCGCTGGCGATTCCGCATATCGATGTGTGGATCTGCCCGGATCCGCGCGGCCATCTGCAGGCGACCGGACGCGATGCGCGCGGGCGAGCAATATCGCTATCACCCGCAGTGGCGCGAAACACGCGACGCCACCAAGTACGAGTGCATGCTCGCGTTTGGCGCGGCGCTGCCGAAACTGCGCGTCCGCATGACGCGCGATCTGTCGCTCGACGGCATGCTGCGCAACAAGGTGCTCGCGACCGTCGTGCGCTTGCTCGACACGACGCTGATTCGCGTCGGCAGCGCGGAATTATGCGCGCGTGGCCCGCATCGTCAAGCGATGCATGGATCTGCCGGGACAGGATCTCTTCCAGTATCTCGTGCGGACGGCGAGCGGCATTTGGTGAGTTCGTCCGACATCAACGACTATTTGCACGACATCACGGGCGCGGATTTCACGGCGAAGGACTATCTCGGACTTGGGCCGGCAGTGTGTTCGCGCTCGCGGCGTTGCGGCGTCTGACGTGGGAAACGGTCACCGAGGCGCGTAAGCACGTCGTCGGGATCGAGCAGGCGCGCATCGAGTCCGGCTCGCGCGATGTTGTTGCCGCGTAGATCGACGGCTTCGCCTTGCGTCATCATCGTGTAAAGACGCATTTGCTGACGCAGCGGCGCTTCCTTCGTCGCGGCGAGAAACAGGCCAGCGTGATAGCGCATTCCGCGATCGCCGTGCTGCGTTCGCGCGCGCAGTAGAACACGCCGAAACTGCCATCGGAAAAGCAGTTGCCGCTCGGATTCAGATGCGTGAACGCGGCCATGATCGGACCGCAGCCCGGACCGAAGCAGCGTTCGTCGGGCGGCACGAGATCCAGTTCGCCGACTTCGGTGCGCAAGCGGCGTTAGTCATGGCTTCGAGCGCGTAGAGCGCTTCGAAATCCTGCGGTGATGAGGCTACGCGATCGAACAGATTGACGGCGGGAAGCGCGTGGGAATCACGCGATAGGCAGGCGACCAGTCCACGGCGCTGTGCGGCCAGCGTTCGCGCCAGGCTGGTAATCACTTTGGGTCCCGTCACGCCCAGCCGCCTCGCATCGCGTCGCGAGATGTCGCGAGATATTGGCGGACCGCGGATCGCCAATATTGCCCGCCAGCATGCGGTCCAGCGCCGCGCGTTCGCCGAACGGCGGCGCGGAGTTGGGGCGTTTGATCCAGGTGTCGGCGGTGTGCGGTTCGGGCAGCAGAATCTGCAGCGCCTTGTAGATGCCGAGAATGAGCGACAGGCGTTCGAGCGTGTCACGCGCGAGCCGGGCGGATTGCGGTGCGGCCTTCCACTTGAAGAAGGTGGACCGTCCCGGCGAGCCGAGCACGATGATCTGCTCGCCGGCGGACAAGCGACCAGTCCAAAGAAGAAGGCGCGCAGGCCGGCGGCGGTTAGCTCCCTCAAATCCGGCGCGGAACGCGGCACTGGATGTTCGCTTGCCGCGGAAGGGACACGTGCGACGCTGAGCATGTTATTGAGTCCACGGAAACTTTCTCTTCGTTTATATTAGTTAATTTATGGATTAACTTGCAAGTGCACCGTAGCATGTTTTCGGGACAACGACGGATTTTGGCGTTCACTCGTCGTCACAAGGACCATTGTGGCGGCCGGGAATGTGCGATTTGACTTGTCGGCGAGTTGTGACGGCGTGCAGTCTGCGGGCACCACGCGGCGTTGCAGGCGCGGGTCGGACCTCAGTACCCATTATATTTGGCGATTCGATACGCCTGACCGAACAGCCGTTTGATCGGCTGCCACAGGCGGCATTCGTTCAGCTTGAGCGCGAACTGGCTGCGCATCGTCCGCGCGAGATTGGCGAACGTCGGGCGCTTCATGGTGTGAGCAGGCATGCCACGGTCCTCAAGGCAATGGTTCGACCGCGTCGGCGCGATAGTGCCGAATCGGAGCAAAAAGCAGGCGCGATGGAAGTGTGTTCACCGAAAATTAAGCGGAACTTAGGCGCAAGCAAAAATGGTGGGGGGCTGCGTCGAATCGCCGCTTCGGCGGCGCGGAAAGCACAGTCGCGCGACGGTCAAGTGTCGCTTCGGCATTTTCACCACGGAGCGTGACGCGTGTTTGCCCACAACCTAGCTTACTGTATATTCGTACAGCTTGTTCGCATTCAGGAGTTCGCCGAGAACCCACGCAACGATCCCTCGAAGCCGCCGCGCTCGAACGTTTCATGCGGGCGACACGCGCCGTCTACGCGGCGTTCGATGCCACGCGAGCCGCCAGGACTTCATCGAGGACGGAACTTCCGTCGCACGCTCGCTCGAGCGTCTCGATGCCACGTTGCATGAGCTGGAAACCTCCGAGCGCTCGCTCGAGCGCCATCCTCTCGCGCAGAGCGGGCCACTAATCCACGGAGCGAATCACTTGAAGCTCGTTTTCCTGACCATGGTTCTCTTGCTGGGCGCGTCTTCTGTTCTCGCGATGGAGCGCTACACAGAAGTCTGGAATCCGCCGGAGGCGCAAGGCGCGCAGGCGGCCAAAAGCAAGACCCGGTCGCATGCCACGCAAATTGCGACGAAGAAAAAGCGCAAGGCCAGTACCAGCGTGAAGCAGGTCGCCGACAAGGCGTCGGCCGAAGCGTCGGGCGTCGCGCCACGCGCCAAGAGCGCGATGCCGAAGCCGTCGGAGCCGGTCATTCCGCGCAAGATCGAGCCGAACGGGCAGGTGATGCGGGTCTGAACTAGCAGATCGACATATGAGAAAGGGCGCTCCCAACGAGAGCGCCCTTTCTTTTTACCGGGACTACGACTGCACAGCGCGGGTCGTGTTATATCTGGCCCATCAGCAGCAACACGATCACCACGACCAGCACGACGCCCAGAATACCGCTCGGTCCGTAGCCCCAGGCGCGGCTGTGCGGCCAGGACGGGAAAGCGCCGATCAGCAACAGGATCAGGACGATCAGCAGGATGGTTCCGATCATTTGAATTCTCCTTATCAAAGACCGCTCGACGATCCGGCACCTGACGTGTTCCCCCTTGACTGCGGCACGTCGGTTGGCAGCGGGTCTAGCCCGCTGGCTGGTGTCTTTGCGATTGACGTGGCTATTCGAGCAATGGCTGTGCCAACGAGGCGCGAATCCCATGACAAAAGG
>JAQFVJ010000324.1 GCA_029439525.1 Caballeronia sp. BR6202001591004 | reverse complement strand
GGTCTTTAATGAAAGAAACCCCTAGCACGCCGGGGGTTTTTCTTCGCCTGACCGATCCGCTTCAGGCCGGAAACACGCCCGTCGACAGATACCGATCGCCGCGATCGCACACGACGAACACGATGGTTGCATTCTCCACCTGACGTGCGATACGCAGCGCCACTTCGCACGCACCGCCCGACGAGATGCCCGCGAAAATGCCTTCGACCGATGCGAGCCGACGGGCTATCGTTTCGGACGCTGCCTGACTCACGTTCTCGACGCGATCCACGCGCGAGCGATCGAAGATCTTCGGCATATACGCTTCTGGCCACTTGCGGATGCCCGGAATGCGCGAGCCTTCCTCCGGCTGGGCGCCGATGATCTCGATCTTCTCGTTCTGCTCTTTCAGATACTTCGACACGCCCATGATCGTGCCGGTCGTGCCCATCGACGAGACGAAATGCGTGATGCAGCCATCGGTCTGCTTCCACAGTTCCGTGCCGGTGGTTTCGTAGTGCGCGAGCGGATTGTCCGGATTGGCGAACTGGTCGAGGATGGTGCCCTTGCCCTCGCGCTCCATCTGCTCAGCGAGATCGCGCGCGTATTCCATGCCACCGGTCGTCGGCGTGAGCACGATCTGCGCGCCGTATGCACCCATGCTCTGGCGGCGTTCGATCGACAGGTCTTCAGGCAGAATCAGCACCATCTTGTAGCCACGCACCGCGGCTGCCATCGCGAGCGCAATGCCCGTATTGCCGCTGGTCGCCTCGATGAGCGTATCGCCCGGCTTGATGCGGCCGCGCTCTTCAGCTTTCCTGATCATCGACAGAGCCGGACGGTCCTTCACCGAACCCGCCGGGTTGTTGCCTTCGAGCTTGCCGAGCACGACGTTGTTGCGGTTGCAGATTTCATCGTCCACGACGCGGACGAGCTGCACGAGCGGCGTATTGCCGATCGTGTCTTCGATAGTCATGTAAGCCATATGGGAACCGGTTCGAATGCCACGGCGCGCACGTTTCGCACGCGCGGAGCCGCGTGATTCTGATATAGCGATTCGTTGATTGTAGCCCAGCGGTTCTTGCGACGCCTTTGCGCTCCTTTTGCGCGGATGGAATGCTGGACGCACGCGCGCATCCCGCGCGCCGCGCCATGTAAAAACCCCGCGGCGAGGTGAACCGCGGGGAGCCCAACATGAAGGTGAATCGGTTCACGCGAGCCGGACCGAGGCAGGTCGTCCGGCCCGCGCGCATCGCTCATTTCTTTACGATGACCGGCTTCGTCGATGACGACAACACTTGCGTCGCGCACACCGCACTGCCGCCACCCGGTACGGCGGCTGTTTTGGCAGCCGGCCGGTCAGCCCTTCGGCTTCCAGACACTGAACCGTCTTGACGCGCGTGCCGAGATCGGCCGCGTCCTTGAACGGGCGGTGCGCCTGTCGCTCATCGAGAATGGATTTCGTCTTGGCCGGGCCGATGCCCTTGATGCCACGCAGCGCGTCGGCATTGGCGGTGTTGACATCGACCGACGCGAACGCGGAACCGATGGACAAGGTGAGCGCGAACGCGACGATCGAGGAAAGAACTTGCTTGAACATACATGGATCTCCGTGAAGAACCGGCCGGCGAAGATGCCGACCGTGAGACCCAGTGTAGAGACTTCCTTTGCGTTTATAGCTGGCCGAATAGCCAATGCACGTAGCGGTCCACGCCTTCCTGAACGGTCAGGAACGGCGCGTCGTAACCTGCCGAACGCAGCTCTGACTGGTCCGCCTGCGTGAAGCACTGGTACTTGCCGCGCAGCGCATCCGGGAACGGAATGTACTCGATCAAACCGCGCTGCACGAGCTCCGCCAGCGACAGCGAAGCCTCGCCATTCATTGCGCGCAGCGAATTCACGACCGTCGATGCGATGTCGTTGAAGGGCTGCGCGCGCCCGGTGCCGAGATTAAAAATGCCCGACTTTTCCGGATGATCGAAGAAGTACAAATTGACCTTCACGACGTCTTCGACCGAGATGAAGTCGCGCGTCTGCTCGCCCGCCGCATAGCCGTTGTATTCGCCGAACAGCTTGACCTTGTCTTCCGAGCGGAACTGATTGAAGTTGTGGAACGCGACTGACGCCATGCGTCCTTTGTGCGTTTCGCGCGGGCCGTACACGTTGAAGTAACGGAAGCCGACGATCTGGCTCTTCGCCTTCGGCATGACCTGACGCACGATCTGGTCGAACAGCAGTTTTGAATAGCCGTAGACATTGAGCGGCTTCTCGTATTCGCGCTCCTCGACGAAGCGGCTCGAGCCGCCATAGGTCGCCGACGACGACGCGTACAGGAACTGCGTGCCCTGCGCGAGGCAGATGTCCATCACATCGCGGCTGTGGCGATAGTTGTTGTCCATCATGTAGCGGCCATCGCTTTCCATCGTGTCCGAACAGGCGCCTTCGTGGAACACCGCGCGCACTTTGCCGAAATCGCCGCGCCTGAAGCGCTCGACGAATTCGGTTTTGTCGAGGTAATCGTCGATATCGCAATCGACGAGATTCTTGAATTTGTCGGCCCGCGTAAGGTTATCGACCGCGATCACGCGATGCTCGCCGCGATCGTTGAGCGCCTTCACGATATTGCTGCCGATGAACCCGGCCGCGCCGGTAACGATGATGGTCATGGTGAGGTCATGATGAGATCAGGCGAAGAGTTCCTGGTAGTCGACGGTCGCCGTACCGAGCTTGCCGACGACGATACCGGCGGCGCGGTTCGCGTAGACGATGGAGTTGACGAGCAGCACACCCGCACCCAGCATGGTCGCGACGGTCGCGATGACGGTGTCCCCCGCACCCGAGACATCATACACTTCGCGCGCTTCGGCCGACGTGTGCAGTACCTGGTTGTCCGTGAACAGGGTCATGCCTTCCTCCGAACGCGTGAGCAGCAGCGCGCTCACTTCGAGCTCCGCGCGCAACTTCGTCACGCGGTCGAGCAGGTCTTCCTCGGACTTCCACTGGCCTACGACCTCGCGCAGTTCCGCGCGGTTCGGCGTGGTGAGCGTGGCGCCGCGATAGCGTTCCCATTCGTCGCCCTTCGGATCGACGAGCACCGCCTTGCCGGCGCGCTTCGCGTCGCTGATCATCTGCGTGACGTGGGTGAGACCGCCCTTCGCGTAGTCGGACATCAGCACCACATCGTACTGCGGCAACAGTTCGGAGAAGCGTTCGAGGCACGCGCGCAGCACTTCGTGATTCGGCGCATCCTCGAAGTCAACCCGCAGCAATTGCTGCTGGCGCGACAGCACGCGCAGCTTGATCGTCGTGGGCAGGTCGGGATCGCGCTCCATGTACCCGGTGACCTTGCTTTCGCCGAGCAGCTCGACGATCCGTTCGCCTGGCTCGTCGTGGCCAACGACGCACAGCAGGCCCGCCTGCGCGCCGAGCGCGGCCGCATTGCGCGCCACGTTGGCCGCGCCGCCGAGCCGGTCTTCGCGCTTCTGGACGCGCACCACAGGCACGGGCGCTTCGGGCGAGATGCGGTTCACGTCGCCGAACCAGTAGCGGTCCAGCATCACGTCGCCGACCACCAGCACGCGCGCGGCGGCGATGCGCGCGCGCGGCACGACCGGAAGGTCGGCCAGCTTAGACGATGCGGTCAGCGTTGTTGTCGAATTCGACATGGGGACGTCCTATTGCATAGTAGTCGATGCCCAGTTCGGCCATCGCCTCCGGTTCATACAGATTGCGGCCGTCGAAGATCACCGGCATCTTCAACTCGCTCTTCAAGAGCCCGAAGTCCGGGCTCTTGAACTCCTTCCATTCCGTCACGATGACGAGTGCGTCCCCGCCCTTCAACGCTTCGTGCTGCGTGCCGACCAGATGCAGACGCTTCATGTCGTCCGGACGGTCGGCGAGATCGAGCGCCAGCACGCGCTCGGCTTCCTGCATGGCGACGGGATCGTACGCGCGCACGGTCGCGCCGCGCGCGAGCAGCGACTGCGCGATGCGGCGGCTCGACGCCTCGCGCATGTCGTCGGTCTGCGGCTTGAACGCGAGGCCCCACAGTGCGAAGGTGCGGTCGCGCAGGTCCTCGCCCATGCGCTTGACGATCTTCCTAACCAGCACTTCCTTCTGATCCTCATTGACTGCTTCGACCGCTTCCAGCACGCGCAACTGATGACCGTTTTCGCGCGCCGTCTGCACCAGCGCCTGCACATCCTTCGGGAAACACGAGCCGCCGTAACCGCAGCCAGCATACAGAAAGTGATATCCGATTCGCGGGTCCGGGCCAATACCGCGCCGCACCGATTCGATATCCGCGCCGACGGTATTCGCGAGATTCGACAGATCGTTCATGAACGAGATGCGTGTGGCGAGCATCGCGTTGGCCGCGTACTTGGTGAATTCGGCAGAGCGCACGTCCATATACAGCGTGCGTTCGTGATTGCGGTTGAACGGCATGTAGAGGCGCATCATCTTTTCGCCCGCGCGCGCGCCCGCGCGATCGTCGTCGATGCCGATCACGATGCGGTCCGGGCGCATGAAGTCCTCGATCGCCGCGCCTTCCTTGAGGAATTCCGGATTCGACACGACCGAGAAGCCGTGTTTCTCCGAGCCTTCGAGCCCGCGCGCCTTCAGCTCTTCCTCAACCACGCGCCGTACTTGCAGCGCCGTGCCGACCGGCACCGTCGATTTGTCGACGATCACCTTGAAGCCGTTCGAATACTTGCCGATATTGCGCGCCGCCGCGAGCACGTATTGCAGATCGGCGGAGCCGTCCTCGTCTGGTGGCGTGCCGACCGCGATGAACTGGATCTCGCCGTGCTCGACGCTCGCCTTCACGTCGGTGGAAAATTGGATGCGGCCGGCGGCGCGCGTGCGCCTGAGCATTTCCTCCAGCCCCGGTTCGTGAATCGGCACGCCGCCGTTGTTGAGGATTTCGGTCTTGCGCGGATCGACATCCAGGCAAAACACGTCGTTGCCGATTTCAGCAAGACAGGCGCCGGTCACAAGACCGACGTAACCCGTGCCGACGATGGTGATTTTCATACGGTTTCCCCTGCTTCTTCAAATGCTAGTGGCGAGAGCGGTGCGCGCGGATGTCCCCATTCCGTCTGTCAGGTCGAACTCGTGATCGGCTCGACGCGGCGTGGCGCGTAGGTTTCCCAGCCGCTGCAGCCGGGGCATTGCCAATAGAATAGTCGCGCGCGGAAGCCGCAGGTCTGACACGTGTAGCACGGCAGGTTCTTGGTGCGCTGTTTCACCAGCGTGCGCATCAGTTCGAGCTCGCCGCGACGCGGTTCTTCCGCGGTCGCTTCCTGCGCTTCGAGCAAACGCGTCATGCCGGCGAGGTTCGGCGCGCTCTGCATCTGCTTGCGCGCCAGCGCGTGCGCCGCGTCCAGCCCGCGCAGTTCCTGAACGTGTTTGTAGGCGACGTCGAGCAGATCGTTCGACGGATAGCGCGTCGCATAGTCGATTAGTAGATCGACGCCCTCTTCTTTGCGACCCAGCGGGCTGTACGCCTTCATCAGTTTCTCGGCGATGAGCGGCAGATACGCTTCGTTTTGCGATTCGACACGCTTCCAGCTCGCGATCGCGCCGTCGAGATTGCCGGCGGCGGCTTCGGCATCGCCCGCGAGGATGGTCGCGCGCACGTTGTCCGGATTCGATGCCAGCGCGAGCTTCAGTTCCGCGCGCGCGCCGTCGGGATTCTTCTTCTGCAAGGCTTCCTGCGCGAGTTCGCAATGAAAATGCGCGATCTCCATGTGCAACGGCGGCGCGCTCATCTTCTCGATGCGCTCGGCGGTCGTGATCGACTTCGGCCAGTCTTTTTCGATTTCGTAAATGGTCAGCAACGCGCGCTGCGCGCCGAGCGAATATTCGCCCGATTCGAGCGACCGGAAGGTTTCTTCGGCGCGATCCAACAGACCTGCCTTCAGGAAGTCCTGACCGAGTTCATAAAGCGCGTGATCGCGCTCGGCGACCGGCAGATCAGCGCGGCTCAACAGATTTTGATGCACGCGAATCGCGCGATCCGACTCGCCGCGCCGGCGAAACAGATTGCCCAGCGCGAAGTGCAGTTCGACGGTTTCGGGATCGAGCTTGGCGACTTCGATGAACGCGTTGATCGCCTTGTCGTGCTGCTCGTTCAGCAGGAAATTGAGGCCACGAAAATACGAGCGCGGCAGGTTCGCGTTCTCCGACAACAGCGTTTTGAGGTCGTAGCGCGACGTCATCCAGCCCAGCGCGAACGCGATCGGAATGACGAGCAGCCACCAGAAGTCTAGATCCATGCGATTAAGTCAAAGAGTCGGTTGAGTATCTGCTTTTTCGCAGCGATCAGGGCACGGCTGTGCGTCACGGGAGCGCGAACGAATCGGGTCGGATGAGCGGCGGCATCGGCGGCTCTTCCTTCACTGGCGGGCATCGCGCGCGGCGCGCAGCTCGCGCTTCAGG
>JAQFVJ010000323.1 GCA_029439525.1 Caballeronia sp. BR6202001591004 | reverse complement strand
CGAGCGCAGACCGATCGGCAGATAATTGTAGATACCGCCCGCGACGCGGCGGATCATGCCGGCGCGCATCATCAGCTTGTGGCTAACGATCTCGGCGTCAGCGGGAGCTTCCTTGAGAGTGCCGATGAAGAAACGGGATGCTTTCATTCAAATTCTCCAAAAGCGGCGCACGCCCGGCGCGCATTGAGCACCGGAGCAGGCGAGACGAAGGTGAACGACGGAAACGATCAACGGCTTTGCACCAACCGGCACTGAAGACAAAAATGACAAAAACAGCAAAAACGCACCCCACCGGTCGCGCGAATAGAAGATTTTCCCGTCTTCCGGATCGGCTGGCAAAGCCTGTCTGACAAGACCGTGAAATCGTGCCCTGAATTGGGGTTGGTGCCAGTGCGCCGGGGCCAATAACTGTTTATAATTGAAGCAATTTTAAAGGATTTGAAGGTGGCTGTATGCTGGATCGTGAAGGCTTTCGCCCGAACGTCGGCATCATCCTCGTGAACGCGCGCAACGAAGTGTTTTGGGGCAAGCGACTGCGTGAACATTCCTGGCAGTTTCCGCAAGGGGGTATCAAACACGGAGAACCCCCCGTGCAAGCGATGTATCGGGAGTTACACGAAGAAACCGGCTTGCTGCCTAAGCATGTGAAAGTTGTCGGTCGCACGCGCGACTGGCTGCGTTATGAGGTACCGGACAAGTTCATCAAGCGCGAGGTGCGCGGCCATTATCGCGGTCAGAAACAAATCTGGTTTCTGCTGCGCATGGTGGGACGCGATTGCGACATCTGTCTGCGTGCGACGGACCATCCGGAGTTCGATGCCTGGCGCTGGAACGAATACTGGGTACCGCTCGACGCGGTCATCGAGTTCAAGCGCGACGTTTATCAAATAGCGCTCACCGAGCTGTCCCGCTTCCTGCGGCGTACCAACTCCCGCGGCGAGCGCGCAGCGCATCACGGACCACGCTATCCACGCGTGCTCCAAACGATGACGATCGAGACCGCGACTGTCACTGCCGGCGGTAATGCAGTTGAGGCAGAATGCTCGGTCGAGGAAGTGCGTATCATCGCGCGGCAGTCTCCGTGCGAATGATCGCAGCGCTTCCGGGTCAAATATCCTCAGTACAACTTTAAGCGGCGGCACGGCGAAAATTTCTCGCCATGCCGCTCCTGCTTTGTTCCGCGCCGCGGGCTTGATAGCTTTGCGCGCACGTTTCCGGAATCGCCTAATTTGAAAGTCCACGCCTCAATCGTGGTAATCGCGGCATCCGCGGCCATCGTCGCCGTGCTCGCCGGCTGCTCCAGCTCCGAAGGAACCCAGCAACAAGGAGGACGACAGCGCCTTCGCCTATCTGCTCGCTCGGAAACCGAACTGGGTCGAGAACAAGGTCGATACGCTGCCGCAAGCATCCGACCTGCTGCCGTTCAATGTCTCACAGAACACGCGCCGCTGACTTTCGCCGTCGACAGCAAGTCGGTCTCGGTCGGCGATGACGGCGTGGTGCGCTACATGGTCGTCGCGACCAGCCCAAGCGGCGCGCGCAACGTGAATTACGAAGGCATCCGCTATGACACCTACGAATGGCGTCGCTATGCGAGCATCAACGAGGACGGAACAGGCTGGGATCGGGCGGTCGCGTTCGACTTCAGGCGCATCGAGAACGGCGAGTTGAACGCGTATCGTATCATCAGGCGGCGCTCTATCAGGATTACTTCTGCACGAGCAAGCTGCCGGTCGGCTCGGCGAAGGTGATCGTCAACATCAAGTACAAGCGGACGCAAAACTCGATCAATCTGCGGTGAGCGGGCCACCGTCCTGAAAAAAAAGCCCGCTGGCCGGTTTCGGCTTAAGCAGGCGTTATTCTTTCTTTCGCGATCGAAATCAGACCAGCACGAGATTGTCGCGATGAATCAGTTCCGGCTCGAGCATATAGCCGAGCACGGATTCGATCTCGCCGCTCGGCCGGCGATGAATCAAACGCGCTTCCGAACTGCTATAATTTGTGATGCCGCGCGCGACCGCGCGTCCCTGATCGTTCACGCACGCGATGACTTCGCCGCGATCGAACGCGCCCTTCACGTCGATCACGCCGATCGGCAACAAGCTCTTGCCGTCGTCGGTGAGTTTCTGCACCGCGCCGTCATCGATGACGACATGCCCGCGTACCTGCAAATGATCGGCCATCCACTGCTTGCGCGCCGCCATGCGCGCGGTGCGCGCGATCAATTGGGTGCCGATCGGTTCGCCCGATGCGAGCCGCGTGAGCACGTCGGCTTCGCGGCCGCTCGCGATCACCGTATTCGCGCCGCTGTGCGCCGCGCGCTTGGCCGCGAGAATCTTTGTCAGCATGCCACCGCGCCCAAGGCTCAAACCCGCGCCGCCCGCCATCGCTTCGAGCTCGGGCGTGCCGGCATCGGCCTGTTCGACGAGTGTCGCGGCCGGGTCGTCCTTGCGCGGATCGGCGGTAAAGAGTCCGCGTTGATCGGTGAGGATCACAAGCGCATCGCCTTCGATCAGATTCGCGACGAGCGCGCCAAGCGTGTCGTTGTCGCCGAACTTGATTTCGTCGGTGATGACCGTATCGTTTTCGTTGATGATCGGCAGCGCACCCAGCCGCAGCAGCGTGAGCAGCGTCGAGCGTGCGTTCAGATAACGTTCGCGGTTGGCCAGATCAGCGTGCGTCAGGAGAATCTGTGCGGTGCGGATGCCGTGCGCGCCGAAGCTGCTTTCATAGACCTGCGCCAGCCCCATCTGACCGACGGCCGCCGCCGCCTGCAATTCGTCGATCTCGCGCGGCCGCTTGCTCCAACCGAGCCGGTGAATGCCGTCCGCGATCGCGCCCGAGCTGACGAGCACGACTTCCTTGCCCTGCTCGCGCAGCACCGCGATCTGCGACGCCCAGCGGCCGATGGCGGCGTGATCGAGTCCGCGCCCGTCGTTGGTGACGAGGCTGGACCCCACTTTCACTACGATTCGCTTCGCAGCGGCGATGACCGAACGCATCGTGGGCTTTCTCCTCGTCGTTATTCTTCGTCTTCGTTGGCCTGCTTGTTCACGTTCACCGCGTCGTCGCGGAAGCACACATCCGCAGCGAGGTCTTCGGCTTCGGCCGCACGCGAGGCGTCCGAATGCTGCGAGACGTAATCGAAGACGGCGTAGGTCAGCGCTTCGCAGCCCTGACCGGTCAGCACGGATATCTTGAACACCGGGCCGTCCCATTCGAAACGCTCGATGAAGTCGTCGACGCGCGCCTGACGCTCCTCTTCCGGAACCATGTCGAGCTTGTTCAGCACGAGCCAGCGCGGCTTTTCATACAGCGCCTCGTCGTACTTGCGCAATTCGTTGACGATGGCGCGCGCTTCGGCGACCGGATCGACGTTTTCGTCGAACGGCGCGAGATCGACCAGATGCAGCAGCACGCCGGTGCGCGCCAGATGCCGCAAAAACCGATGCCCGAGGCCCGCGCCTTCCGCCGCGCCTTCGATCAAACCGGGAATGTCCGCAATCACGAAGCTCTTGCTCGGCCCGAGGCGCACCACGCCGAGATTCGGCGCGAGCGTCGTGAACGGATAATCGGCGATTTTCGGCCGCGCATTCGACACGGCGGCGATGAAGGTCGATTTGCCCGCGTTCGGCATGCCGAGCAGGCCGACATCCGCGAGTACTTTCAGTTCGAGCTTGAGCATGCGGCGCTCACCCGGCTTGCCGTCGGTCTTCTGACGCGGCGCGCGGTTCGTGCTCGACTTGAAGTGCAGATTGCCGAGGCCACCTGCGCCGCCCTGCGCCACGAGCACCTGCTGATTGTGTTGGGTCAGATCGGCGATGAGTTCGCCCGTATCCTGATCCGTGATGATGGTGCCCACCGGCATGCGCAACGTGATGTCTTCGCCGCCCTTGCCGTAGCAGTCCGAGCCGCGGCCGTTTTCGCCGTTGCGCGCCTGATGCTTCTTCGAAAACCGGTAGTCGATCAGTGTGTTGATGTTGCGATCCGCGACCGTGTAGACACTGCCGCCCCGGCCGCCGTCGCCGCCGTCCGGCCCGCCGAACGGAATGAACTTCTCGCGGCGCATCGACGCGCTGCCATCGCCTCCGTCGCCGGCGATGACTTCGATCCTCGCTTCGTCAATGAACTTCATGCGTTGCCCGTCCCGTTTAGTGCCCTGTATCGTGCTTCGTATTTTGCCGTGACCCGGCCCTGCCACACCACCCGGCATGCGGGTCCGCACCGGGCGGTTCAGGAAGTTGAGGTCATGAGAGCCGGGGCAGACCCAGCCGATCGAACCATGCGATATGGT
>JAQFVJ010000322.1 GCA_029439525.1 Caballeronia sp. BR6202001591004 | reverse complement strand
CCTGACGGCGTCCATTTCTACGATCCCGCACAAGGCGATCGTCGCGCCGCGCGTCATCGGCTGGATTTCGAGCCGCGACGCCGAAGGCCGCGTGAACCCATACAGCTTCTTCGGTGCCTTCGCGTCATTTCCGTACGCAATCGGCTTTTCCAGCGAAGACCGCAAGGACAGCATTGCAATATCGAAGCGACCGGCGAATTCGTCTGGAACATGTCGACGCGCCCGCTCGCCGAGCGCATGAACTGTACGTCCGCGCCCGTCGCGCCGGAGGTCGATGAATTCGACCTCGCCCCGGTCTTACCAGGGCGCCGGGGCGGCATGTCGCCGTGCCGCACGTCGCCGAAGCGCCGGCGGCGCTGGAGTGCAAGCTTCTTCAGGTGATGCGCCTGAACAATCTCGATGGCGAGCCGATGAACAACTGGATCGCGTTCGGGCAGGTCGTGGGGATGCATATCCGCGAGGAATTCCTGAAAGACGGCCTGTTCGATACCGCCGCCGCTCGCCCGATCATGCGTGCCGGTTACCGCACGGACTACGCCGAAATCGGCAAAATGTTTCAGATGATCCGTCCAGGCGCCTGACGAAAACGTTTGGAAAGCATCCGGTATGCCCCGGACCGGGATTACCCGCATAAGCAGGCAAAACGGGGCAAATGCGCGGCCCGCTTGTCCGTACGCGACATGCGGAAAAACGCAAACGACCGTTTTCTTCCTCTAGGCAAAGCCTTGTTCCATAAGGCTTTGCCTGCGACGTGCACAAAGCGCCGTCATCTCTGTGTCGTATTTGCACATGTCGTTGTCGCAAATAGTCGGCTTACGCGACTTTTTTCTGGCAACTATGTATGCACAGCGCGTCCGCGCGTCCGCCACGCTATGGAGAATACGATGAATTCCCCAAGGTAGTGGTCGAAGGGTTGTGCAAGGTGTTCGGCAACAACCCCAAGCAGGCGATCGATATGCTGGCCGGCGGTGCGACGAAGGAAGAGGTCTTCGCGCGCACCGGCCAGATCGTCGGCGTCCATAACGCCTCCTTCGATGTGAAGGAAGGCGAGATTTTCGTGCTCATGGGCCTGTGCCTGCCTGTGCCTGTCCGGCTCGGGCAAGTCCACGCAGATCCGGCTGATCAACCGTCTGGTCGATCCCAGTGCCGGCAAGGTCCTGGATCGATGGCCGCGACGTAGCCGCCGTGCCGCGCTCCGAACTGACGGCGCTGCGCCGCAAGGACATGAGCATGGTGTTTCAGTCCTTCGCGCTGATGCCGCAACGCACGGTTCTTTCCAACGCCGCATTCGGCCTCGAGGTCGCGGGCGTCGGCAAGAAGGAGCGCGAATCGCGCGCCATGACCGTGCTCGAGCAGGTCGGCCTCGCGCCGTTCGTGCAGAAACTGCCCGCGCAACTGTCGGGCGGCATGCAGCAGCGTGTCGGCCTGGCGCGCGCGCCGTCAATCCTTCGCTGATGATCATGGACGAAGCGTTTTCCGCGCTCGATCCGCTGAAGCGGAAGGAAATGCAGAACGTGCTGCTCGAACTGCAATGCGAGCAACGTCGCACGATCCTGTTCGTGTCGCACGATCTGGAAGAGGCGATGCGTATCGGCACACGCATCGCGATCATGGAAGGCGGCCGCGTGGTGCAGGTCGGCACGCCGCAGGAAATCATCACGAATCGGCGGATGAGTACGTGAGCCGCTTCTTCGATGGCATCGACACGAGCCGCTATCTGACGGCCGGCGATCTGATGCAGACCGACGAAGTGCCGATCATGCCGCACGCGATGCAGATCGACGCGTCGAGCGGCGCGCAGACGCTGAATGGCAGCGCCGATTACGCGTTCGTAATCGATGCGCAGCGCAAGATTCGCGGCTTCGTCGGATGCGATGCGAACGGCAACGCTGCGTCGCAGATCAACCAGATCGAATGCATCCAGCGCACCATGACGCTCGACGATGTCGTCACCCGCGTGGTCGCGAGCCCGGCGCCGCTGCCGGTCGTTGATGCGGACGGTACGTATTGCGGTTCGGTCAACAAGACGAATGTCCTTCGGGTTCTCACCCATCATCGGAGCAGCAGCCATGTCTGAGATCATTCCGCTCGGAAGTTGGGTCGATCAAGGCGTCCACTATCTCCTCGATCACGACGCCAAGACCTTCGATCCCATCGGCAAGGTCATCGAAACATTCGCCGCGGCCGTCGAGCATGGCCTGCAGGCCATCCCGATGTGGCTGCTGATGACGATCTTCGTCGGCATCGGCCTGTGGCGCGTCGGCTGGCGATTCGCGGCCTTCATGCTCGCGGCGCTATTGTTGATCTACGCGACAAACTTATGGAGTCAGATGGTCATCACGCTCGGGGCCTCACGCTGTCGTCGACGATCATCAGCCTGTTGCTCGGCATCTGGGCCTCCGAAGAGCAAGGTTGTCGAAACGATCGTGCGTCCTGTCCTAGACCTGATGCAGACGATGCCGGCCTTCGTCTACCTGATTCCGGCCGCGATGCTGTTTGGCCTGGGCCGTGTGCCGGGGATTCTGGCCACCGTCATCTTCGCGATGCCGCCGGCCGTGTGTCTCAACGCGCTCGGTATCAAGCAGGTGAATCGCGAGATCGTGGACGCGGGTTAGGCGTTCGGCTGCACGCCGCTGCAACTGCTCTACAAGGTGCAGATTCCGAATGCGCTGCCGTCGATCATGACCGGCGTGAACAAGACGATCATGATGGCGCTGTCGATGGTCATCATCGCGTCGATGGTCGGCGCGGGCGGTCTCGGCAACGACGTGCTCGCCTCGATTCAGCGTCTGGATATCGGTCTGGGCTTCGAAAGCGGCTTGTCGGTGGTGTTGTTCGCAATCGTTCTGGACCGCATCACGGAAAGCTTCGGACGTGCGCCGGGTGTTGCGCGTGCGCCGCTGTTCTCGGGCATCAAGAGCGTAATGAAAGTGTGCCGCGCACCGGCGGCGCAACAGAGCTAAAATAAAAGCTGCGAGGCTTGTGAATGAAGCGTGACGCCATCGTCCCGGCGATTACCGATTCACCGTTGTCCAATCTCGCGCATTTCGGTTTTCTCACGCTGCCGAACTTTTCGATGATCGCGTTCACCAGCGCGGTCGAAGTGCTCCGCATGGCCAATTATGTTGGCCACGCGGAGCACTACACGTGGTCGATCACCACGCCCGACGGCGAACCGGCGCGCGCGAGCAACGGCATCATCGTGAAACCGACCAAAACGCTCGACGAAGCTGGCATGCCGGATGTGCTCGTGGTCTGCACGGGCTGGCACGTCGCGAATTACGTGCATGTGCGTTTCGCGGATGAGCTGTTCGTGATCGATCGCGATCGCTTCACTTGCACAGGCGGCACCGCGCCGCTCGATCTGATGCTGAACCTCGTCAGCATGCAGCTCAGACAGAAGCATGCGACGCAGGTGTCGGAGCAGTTCATCGTCGAGCGCATTCGCGGCTCGACGGATTATCAGCACATTCCCATCGATGCACGCGTTGGCTTTTCGCGTGCGGAGCTCGTCGAAGTCGTGCGTCTCATGGAAGTGAATATCGAAGAGCCGCTGTCGCGCGAAGAACTCGCGCGGCTCGTGCATCTGTCGCAACGGCATTTGCAGCGCATGTTCAAGATGTTCCTGAGCGTATCGCCGACGCATTACTACCTCACGCTGCGACTGCGCCGTGCGCGCGAACTGCTACGCAATACGGATGCATCGATTGCGCGCGTGACGAGCGTGTGCGGTTTCCATTCGCCTTGTCACTTCAGCAAGGCGTATCGCGCGCAGTTCGGACATGCACCGAGCGTGGAACGGCGTTTGTCGGCTTAATCGTTTTATTGCTCGTTGGACTCGCGCGCGATCGTGCCATCGCGGCGCGCGGGTCTTGCTGCGTCTTTAAAAAATGACCGGAGAAGAAATATGAAACGCTTGTTGATCGCGGCGATGTCGTTATCGGTGACGCGCACGGTTTTACATGCGGCCGAGCCTGCCGCATGTAAAACCGTGCGCTTCGCCGATGTCGGCTGGACCGATATCGGCGAAGAATTACGACAAGCTCGATGGCAAGATCTACGGCATCGAGCCGGGCAATGACGGCAATGCGCTTATCAAGAAGATGAACGATGCGAACCAATATGGGCTGGGCAAATTCAAGCTCGTCGAGTCGGGCAAAGCGGGCATGCTGGTGGAAGTGAATCGCGCGATCCGCGAGAAGAAGCCTATTGTATTTCTGGGCTGGGAGCCACATCCGATGAACGTGCAGATGAAGATCGACTATCTGTCCGGTGGCGACGATGTGTTCGGCCCGAATTACGGCGAGGCCAAAGTGCTGACCGTCACGCCGACCGATTACGACACGTGCTGCCCGAATGTCGCGAAGCTCGTATCGAATCTGCAGTTCACGACGGACATCGAGAAGCTCGCATATCGTCGGGCCGATGATCGCGGCCTGCCGCTTCGCCTCGCATATCGAGGATGCGAACCTGCTTGCCTTCGTCACACGCTTGCGCGTCGAGCTGTTCGGCTCGCTCGGCGCTACCGGCAAGGGTCACGGCCCGACAAGGCTGCGCTGCTCGGTCTCGAAGGCAATCTGCTCGATCTGATCGATCCCGACCTCATCACGCCGCGTCTGGCCGAAATCCGCGCGACCAAGCGCCTGATGCTGCTGGGCAAGCACAGCGTCGCGTTCGAGGAGCGCGAGCACATCGGCTTCTATCGCAAGCTGATGCCGGGCGCGCCGGGATCGAGCATCGTGCATCCGAACGGCATGCGATTTCAGGCCTTCGACGAGAACAGCCAGCTTCTGGTGGAAAAGGAATATTTCTCGGTCGGCGGCGGGTTCGTCGTGAATCGCGAAGGCAATCGCGTCAACGGCGTGCGCGCGGGCGGCACGGTGCCGTATCCGTTCCGCACGGGCGACGATCTGATGCGCATCTGCCGCGAGACGGGCTTGTCCATCGCCGAAGTCACGTTGAAGAACGAATGCGCGAATCGCAGCGAAGCCGAAGTGCGCGAAGGCATGCTCGCCGTGTAGCGCGTGATGGCCGCGTGCGTCGAGCGCGGCTGCCGTGAGCGCGGCGAGTTGTCCGGCCCGATGCATGTGAAGCGTCGCGCGGCAGATCTGAGCACGTCGCTGCGTTCGCGCTCGGAAGAGTCGCTGCGCGATCCGCTGTCGATGCTCGACTGGGTCAATCTCTACGCGATGGCCGTCAACGAAGAGAACGCGGCGGGCGGCCGTGTCGTCACCGCGCCGACGAATGGTGCGGCAGGCGTGATCCCCCGCCGTGCTGCACTACTACGTCAAGATCACGCGCGATTGTGTGTCCAGCTAAGGCTGGGGTGTTCAGCAGGAGATAGGCCTGCCGGAGTAGAAGTCAGCAGTTCCGTAGCTTGGATGCA
>JAQFVJ010000321.1 GCA_029439525.1 Caballeronia sp. BR6202001591004 | reverse complement strand
CTTTGCAGATGGTCGCAATAGGGCCGCCTTCGTGCTCTTTACAGCATTGGCCATCTGGCGAGCCCGTCCGTCTGCACATCACCCAAAGTGGTAGTGGTGACAGTCATTCTTCCGGCATAGCCGGCGCTGCGCGCCGCCGGGCGCTCATCAACGAAAACCAGCAGGCGATCACCGCAACGACCTCGCATACGGCAACGTTTTATCGCTATTCGGCAGTACCTTCGTTAATGCCTCGATTTCGGGCTTCGGGTTTCAATCTTCGGCCAACGACTTCACAATTCGGGGCGCGCGGTGCAGGTAGTCTGCTTTGCTACGCAGGGTTGCGGCAACCCTGCGTAGCACGACAGCGGCTTATTCGTCAGTGAAACGAAGCAGCGAGCAGTACATGCTGCGCCGAGACATCGGCGGGCTGAACAGCGCACGAACTGCCACCGGCGGGCGCGCCAAATGTGGACATCGCGGCGATCATCTGATGCACTTGCGGATCGCCAACCGCTCCCTGTGACTGGCCGACGATCAATCCCGAATCCTGTAGCACAGAATACGTCGCGTGGCCCGACGCGTCAATGTACTCGAGCGACGTGCCAGAGGCGACGCCCTTGAGATTCACGACATTGCCGTCGCCGATATTCAGCGGTGGCGACACCATTGCTCAAGGTCACAGAAGACGGGTCGATGCTCCCGCTAATCACGATGCCGTTGATGTTGTCCGTCACCGACGCCGTCTTCGTCACGACCGTCGAGGTCGGGAAAAGAGACCAGGGGCCGTCGACCGTAATCGTATTGTTCGAACCGCTGAGATGTAGCGTGCCCATTGCCCGCCGGAACATCGACTGTGTTGCCATTGCCGTTCACGGTGGAATCGATCGGCGTCTAATCATTCATCAAGAGCCAGATACTGTCGTTATTTCCGTTGATCGTGTTGCCCATCCACGGAAGAATTTCGCAGCCGCCTTGAGTTGCGGTGATTGTTGTGCCAATACCCCAGGTTTCAACGAAACTATTGGCCCCGGCAGTGATGCGCTCGTTCGCGCCATAATCGTAGACATCGCTGTTAGCCCCCAGAATCATGGAATTTTGAGAACTGCTCCAATCGTTTTTCGTGACGATCGTGTTATTCACCTTCGTTCCCATGATCGTATTGTTGCTACCGCTAAAGGTCACTCCCTTCACACCGCTCTCAAGAATAACCATATCGGAAGACCCCCCGAGATTCAGCGACGCGCCGCTTTGAATATCGAAAGTTGCGTTGTCGTAATTGGCGCTGACATTCGGCTGAGTAACGATGTAAATGGGATTGCTCATGGACCACTCCAAAGTTGGTTTGACACCAAAGAGCCGTATCTGGATTCTGCCCATGCTGGCAAGGATCAGAGACGGCGATTAACCATTTACAACATTATTCCTGAATTAAGTCGTTCGAAACTAGAAAATTCTGATTATTAAGCGCGGTTAATCTTGGTTAATTGCGTAGCTGACAGTGCTGTTTTTAGCTCAAACGCACTAGCAGTCGATGAGCAGCAGTTTATATCATCCGGTTGAAATTCGACACCACGCTAACGTCGGAATGCCAGCGTCTGGCGGCGACGCACGACACGGCCGATGTCCTGCCGAATCAAGTGCCCGACGCCTCTGACCCAAGCGGGTGAGATAACCCCAAATCCCCCCTCTGTTAGACCCATCGCTGCCAAGCGCAATAGCCAACAATTCACCCTATCGAAAGAGGCACGCATTCCCATGGCTACCACGACCGCAAACCCGAAAGACCTTGCCCCCGCCAAAGGCAGCAAGATGAAAAAGATGATCATCATCGCCATCGGCGCGATCGTGCTGCTCGGCGCGTATTTCATGCTCGGCAAGCAGGCCGCCCACGGCCCGGCCAAGCCCGCTCCGGAACCGCCGCCCGTGTTCTTCACGTTCGATTCGCTCACCGTGAATCTCCAGTCCGACGACGGCTCCATGCACTATCTGCGCACCGGCCTCACGCTCAAGCTCAAGGACGAAAAGGTCCATGCGACCGTCACCGAACACATGCCGGAAGTGCGCAGTCACGTTCTGCTGCTGTTGTCGGGCAAGAAAAAGCTCGCGGAAGAACTACGCTCGACGGTCGATGCCGCGGCGAGCACCACGGAGAAACCGGTGCACGTCGAAGAAGTCCTGTTCACCGAATTCGTCGTCCAGTAACCGACGCCGCCAGAAGCAAAGAGAATCATGGGCCACGAAGAGTTCATGTCGCAGGAGGAGGTCGATGCCCTCCTCAAAGACGTCACCGGCAAAGTCGATACGGTCGTGGACGAGTCCGCGGCTTCCGGTGTCCGTCCGTACAACATCGCGACACAGGAACGCATCGTCTGCGGCCGGATGCCCAGCCTCGAAATCATCAACGACCGCTCGCTTTGCGCGGCTGTTGCGCATCGGCATTTTCAACTTCATGCGGCACTCGGCGGAAATCTCCGTCGGCCCGATGAAGGTGCAAAAGTACAGCGAATTCACCCGCAATCTGCCGATCCCGACCAACCTCAACCTGGTCCACGTTAAGCCGTTGCGCGGCACATCGCTGTTCGTGCTCGACCCGAACCTCGTGTTATTCGTGGTCGACAATCTGTTCGGCGGCAATGGCCGTTTCCATACGCGCGTCGAAGGCCGCGAATTCACGCAGACCGAGCAGCGCATCATCAGCCGCCTGCTCAATCTAGTGTCCGAGCATTACACGACGTTGTGGAAAAGCGTGCGCCCGCTGCAGTTCGAATACGTGCGCTCGGAAATGCACACGCAATTCGCCAACGTGGCGACACCGAACGAAATCGTGATCGTCACGCAGTTCTCCATCGAGTTCGGTTCGACGGGCGGCACGCTGCACATCTGCATGCCGATCTGCATGCCGTATTCGATGATCGAGTCGATCCGCGACGTGCTCGCCTCGCCGATCCAGGGCGAAGCGCTCGAAGTGGACCGTCGCTGGGTGCGCGTGCTGTCGCAACAGGTTCAGTCGGCGGAAGTCGAACTGTCGGTCGATCTCGCGGAAGTCCGCTCGACCTTCGACAAGCTGCTCAACCTGAAGGCCGGCGACGTGCTGCCGATCGACATCCCCGAACAGGTCGTCGCCAAGGTCGATGGCGTGCCGGTGATGGAATGCGGCTACGGATATTATTCAATAGGCAATACGCGCTGCGCGTGAACAAGATGATCAGCGCGAGCGAATCGATGAAGGACGGGAATTATGAGTGATCTGCTGCAGGAAGGCGCGCCCGATGCGCAAAAGGAAGAAGAACTGGTGCTGGACGACGGTTGGGCGAGCGCGCTCGCCGAGCAGAACGGCAACGAAGCGCCCGCGCAGCGGCCCGGCGTGTTCCAGCCAGGCCGCTGCGCCCTCCACGCGCAACGACATCGACATGATTCTCGATATCCCCGTGAATCTGACGGTGGAACTCGGCCGCACCAAGATCGCGATCCGCAATCTTCTGCAACTGGCGCAAGGCTCGGCCGTCGAACTCGACGGCATGGCCGGCGAGCCGATGGACGTGCTCGTCAACGGCTACCTGATCGCGCAAGGCGAAGTGGTGGTCGTGAACGACAAGTTCGGTATTCGCCGACATCATCACGCCGTCGGAAGGCATCCGGAAACTGAATCGATGAAATGTGTCGTCCTTGCTTCCCTGTCTGCCTTGCCGTTCTTGCCGCTGCTGGCGCACGCCACCGGCATGAACGCCGTAAATCACGCCGCGCAGATCGCATCAAGCGTCGGCGCGAGCAGCGCGGTGCTGCAGACGCAGTTGGGTCTCGTCATCGGAGCCGCTTCGTGTTCGGCTGCGCGTGGCTCGCGCGCAAGTTCGGCTTCAACGGAGTGAAACGCGGCGGCATCGTAAAAATGGTAGACGACGCATCGCTCGGCAGCAACAAGGAACGCGTGGCGATCGTCGAAGTGGGCGATACGTGGCTCGTGCTCGGCGCTGGTCCGGGCAATGTGCGCCTGCTGCTGCACACCATGCCCGTCGGCTCGGCGGAGGCAGGCCGCGTCGGCACCACCGCCGCACCGGACGCGCGAACGTTGCAAGGCGACTTCGGCCAGCGATTCCCCGATACGCTTGCCGGCGAAGCAAACAAAAAGCCCCAGAAGTTCGGCGGCGGCAAGTAAGCCGTTTCCTGCCGCACATCGAAGA
>JAQFVJ010000320.1 GCA_029439525.1 Caballeronia sp. BR6202001591004 | reverse complement strand
ATCGCATGGTTCGATCGGCTGGGTCTGCCCCGGCTCTCATGACCTCAACTTCCTGAACCGCCCGGTGCGGACCCGCATGCCGGGTGGTGTGGCAGGGGGGACAGTCAGCGTTGACTGTCCCCTATGGCGATTGGGGGGCGACGTTAAACTGGCGTTTCAAAAAATGTCAAGTCCAACCTCGTCACTACATGTCGTCCTTCGTTCGTCTGAGAATCTTTTTTCCTGTTCGCCGCCGGGTTACTTCGTCTCGCACGTGTTCCGCGGCGTCAATCTTGGCTTCGCGCCGCTCATTACGCATGAACTCGGCTTGTCGGGCGCCGATCTCGGGCTGCTTCACCGTCCGCTGTACTTCATCGGCTTCGCGGCGGGGCAGATTCCCGTCGGCGTGCTGCTCGATCACTTCGGGCCGGCGCGCGTTACGGCCGGCATGCTCGTGTTCGTGGCGGACGGTATCTGGACCTTCGGCGCGGTGCACGGTCTGGCTGGTCTGATGGTCGGGCGACTGCTGATCAGCGTCAGTGTTGCGGTGTGTCTTAGCGTGGCGTTCAAGGCGTCAGCTTTGCATTTCCCGGTGGCGCGCCTGCCGCTGGTCAACGGTTTCACGATGGCCGTGGGTGGGCTCGGCGGCCTCGTGGTCGGCTCGCCGCTCGCGGCGTTGCGCAGGTCGCGACATGGCGGGAGAGGGCGTATTCACGCTCGCCGTCGCGGCCGCGATCGGGTTGTTCGCGCCGAGCGGGAAGAATGCACATCATCAAGCGGACATCGTCACGCAGTTCAAGGGCACCTGGCACATCCTCAAGAGCGGCGCGTTCTGGAAAATCGCGTCGTTCTCTGTGGTGACGCAGGGTGTCTTCTATGCGATGCAATCGCTCTGGATCCGTCCCTATCTGATCGACGTGATGAATCTCACGCCTGAGTACGCGGCGGCGCTCGTGTCGGTCTTGGGCATTGCGATGATGATCGGCTACGTCGGCTTCGGCTCGGCGGCGCGCGCGATGGAGCGGCAGGGCGTGTCGGTTTCTCGTTCTGTGGTCTGGGCATGGCGCTGTTCGTGGTCACGCAGATTGATGGTTTTGCGCGTGCCGCTGCCACCCGTGGCCTTGCTTGCGGCCATACGGCATTTCGGTGGCACAGGCATTCTCAGCTACGCCGTGATGGCCAAATACTTTCCGACGCACATGATCGGCCGCGCCCACACGACGCTGACACTCGTACTTTTTTCTTGCTGGTGTTCGGCTTCCAGGCCGGCATCGGCGCGATGCTCTCGCGGTGGCCGGTGAACGCCGGGCGCTATCCGGCGTCGGCGTATCTGACTGTCTGGTGGATGCTCGTCGCGCTTCAAGTGGCAAGTGCCGTCTGGTATGTCTTGCCGAGCCGCGCGCTGCACAAGACCGATCACGAGGCGGAAACCACGGCGTTCTGACAGCGAAAGCAGACATTTGCGGTCGTGACTTTTTACTGCTACAATTTAAAAAATTAAGCAAAATTAACCTGCACCCTAGCGCCTACCCACCCCCCCAATACCGTTCGGTAGTAAGCAGCGCCCGTTGCGCGCCGCCTGTCGCCCGTTTCAGCGCTTTCGTTCCCAGACGGACGAACCCGAGCCGCGAAACCGCCAGTGAAAGACGTACTTGCGAGATGCCGCCAACGCGCGGAGGCAATCCGCGTTCACCAGAAACGCCGGGGTATGCCTGAATTTCGGACAGACAAGTCGGTAACAGGGTGTCCCCAAGGAGCTTCCCGTGTTGCCGTCATTTTCCCCCGCACTCCTCGCACTTGCCAACGGCACGGTCTTTCATGGTCAATCGATCGGCGCGCCCGGTTCAACGATCGGCGAAGTGGTGTTCAACACCGCCATCACCGGCTATCAGGAAATCCTAACTGATCCGAGTTACGCTCGCCAGATCGTCACGCAGACCTATCCGCATATCGGCAACTACGGCGTCAATGCCGAAGATGTCGAAGCCACCACAGTCCATGCCGCCGGCCTCATCATTCGTGACCTGCCAGTGCTCGCATCGAACTTCCGTTCCGAGCAGACGTTGTCCGATTATCTGAAGGCGCAGGACGTCGTCGCGATCGCGAGCATCGACACGCGCAAGCTCACGCGCATTCTGCGCGAGAAGGGCGCGCAGAACGGCTGCATTCTCGCCGGCAGCGATGACGAAGCGAAAGCGCTCGGCCTCGCGCGTTCTTTCCCCGGTCTCGCGGGCATGGGCCTGGCCAAGGCCGTGTCGACCGAGAAGACCTACGAGTGGACGCAGACCGAATGGCGTCTCGGCAGCGGTTACGGCAAGCAGG
>JAQFVJ010000319.1 GCA_029439525.1 Caballeronia sp. BR6202001591004 | reverse complement strand
CACATCCACGTTCATCTTCATTACGACCCGATGACTCGCACGTCCCCCAAGGAGACGGTCGTCGATAGGCTTCAGAGTCTTGGTTTCCCGCCACCCTGCATCCAAGCTACGGAACTGCTGACTTCTACTCCGGCAGGCCTATCTCCTGCTGAACACCCCAGCCTTAGCTGGACCGGACGTATGGATGACGTAGGCGAGCGCCTCGGGTGCGACGTCTGGGAGCGTGCGCCGGCGTCCGAGCCGCGTCCGAGCCAGCGCGTCCGGATCGAGGAACCGTTGGTTGTCGAGTTGCGCCGCGATCAGCCCGGCGTGGCCCGCTGCATCGGCGATACATACGCTCTCACCGCGCAATTCATGCGAAGTGCCGCAAGCGCTCGGCCGGATAGGACGGATCGAGCGGCACATACGCGCAGCCCGCCTTGAGCGCGCCGAGGATCGCCGCGATGAGTCGCGGCTCCTTCCCCATTGCGAGGCCGACGCACGCACCGGCCTCGACGTGCGCGAGCAGGCAGGCCGCGATCCGGCTGCTGTGCGCGTCGAGTTCTGCGTAGGCCCACACCTCATCGTCGAAACGCACGGTGGTCCGCGTGCCGAAACGCGCCGCGATCGACGCGAAGCGCACCGGCACGGACGAGGGCGAATCGGTCATCGGCGCGCCGCGCGACAGGCGGGTTACCAACCGTGCGCCGACGGTGGCTCAGATACCGCAAGTTCGCCGACGAGTGCGTGCGGCGCCTCCGCGGCGGCATCGACGAGCGTGGCGAACACTTCCTTCATTGCGTCGAGCGAGTGCGCCTCGAAGCGCGAGCCGTCGTATTCGATGCGGCCATCGCCCGCGCCCTGCGGATCCTCGTACAGGATCACGGACAAATCAGCCTTCGAGGTCTTCGACGGCAACTCATCGACCGTATAGCAACCGGCGCCGATGCGCCCCTGCAACTCGATGCCGCTTTGCAGGCTGAACAGTGTATATTGAGCGCGTCGAGCTCGCCGATGCCGGCGTCGTAAGGCGTCGCGAGCAGATGGTCGCGATCCTCGAGCATACGGGCATGCACCCCTATCACCAGATCGCCGAAGCACTGGCGCGGATCGATCCGCACGGTCATGCCGCCATTGAGACGAGCATGCCGTAGATCGTCTCGCTGTCCGGCACGTCGCGGCCTGCCTGAGGATAGCCGCTCGTCAGCACGGCCTGTCCGCTCACGCGCCACAACAGCCACAGAAGATGAATGGCGAAGAACACCGGCGAAAGCGCCGTGCCATGCGCGTGCGATGGCACGACGCTTGTCTGCCTGCTCTCACGCGGCAGATGCACGGGAAAGGCACAGTTGGCGTTGCCGGTACGCGTAACGGCGTCGAACGGCAAATCCAGACTCAGCGCCACGCCATCGAGCTTGCGCTTCCAGTATGTGCGGGCCTGCGCACGAGCAGGCGAATCCGCCACGTGCTGCATTCACGCGTTGTAGTCGAACCAGCTCAGCGTGCGCCCGTCACGCGGGCGGGCTTCGTAAAGCGTCGCGAGTTCGTCGAGCATCAGCTTTTAGGGACGGCCATCGAACAGCGCGTGATGAATGCGGAACAGCACCGAGCATGCGCCACTGTCGACGTCGAGCAGCATGCGTGCGCGCCAGCAAGGCGATTCGTCAGGCGCAGCCGCTGTCGTGGCCCACGCGTCGGCGAGCGCGCGGATGGTCTCGGGCGTCGCGCTCTCGGTCGTGATATCCGGCGCGGCAGGCTCCACGGGCACGAGATGAACCTCCCCGCCGATATCCGCTAGACGCGCGCTGAACAGCGGATCGCGCCTGAGCAGCGTCCTTCAGCGCCGCATGAGTTCGAGCGGATTCACCTCGCGGCTGAAATCCGCGCGCACGACGATGTTGTACGTGTTGTCGGCACGATCGAACGTCGCACGATGATACCTGCACGATCCCGCTCGCTACCGGCACGCTACCGGCACGCTACCGGCACGCTACCGGCACACGCCCTGCATGGCGTGCGGGGACGCCACGAGCGGCGGCAACGGATCGGCATCGCCCTCGGCTGTGCGCAGCGCGTCGCAGAACGCGTCGAATACAGGATGGGCGAGCAGCAGGCCGGGCTTCACGCTCATGCCGAGCGCGGCAGCGGTCCGCGTGCACGCCAGCGTGGCGAGCAGCGAATGGCCGCCCGCTTCGAAGAAGTGCGTGTTCTCGTCGATGCCATCGACGGACGTGCCGAGCGTCGTTGCCCACGCTGCTTGAACGGCGCGCTTCGAGGGCATCGAACTCGCGCCGCGCTGCGCCGCCTGCGCGCTCGACGCCGACAGCGCGGGCAGTCGCGCACGATCGATCTTGCTGTTCAGCGTGAGTGGCCACACGTCGATCGGAATCAGAAACGCGGGAATCTGTAGGCCGCGAGGCGCGACTCGATCCGCCCCCTGAGTTCCGTCGGGCTCAGACCACTCGACGATACCACGCGACCAGCGCGATGCTGCCCTGATGTTCGGACGTGCCGATGCACAGGCCGTTTACTTTTGGTTGCGCGGCGATCACCTGCTCGACTCTGTCGTCGCAGGCCTCGCCGCCGCACATGATCGTGTCCAGATCTGGCAGCGGATGTCGCGGCAACAGCTGCAGTACCGCGGGCGGAAGAAACCGCGTGCGTCACACGCTGATCGCGCAATGTGCCGTTTAGCGCTGCGCCGAGCGGCACATTGAAGCTCGACTCGCCGACGTCGCCTTCGAGCCGCGGCGGGTGCCCTGCCATGCGAAGACGCCGTCGCCGAGTTCGCGCACCCAGAAAGCCAGATCGCGACGCCATTGCTCCGGCTCAAGCGAAGCGCCTTCTGCTTCGAGCAACGCGGCTGATCGAGTCCGAGCGGGGGGTACGTCGCGATCCGCATACGCGTGCGACAACGCGACGAACAGCGGCCGCAGAGAGAAGCGATCAAGCAGTGCCGAATGGCACACGAACACGAGAAAGTTCGAGGCGTCGCCACGCAATGGTGTCATCGACCAGGGCGCGCCGGCGTCGATGTGAAACGGGCGTTCGCACAGTGCGGTGATCGTGGCCGACACGGCGGCATCGTCCGCATCGACGATATCCAGCTTG